>CANPWF010000042.1 GCA_947581885.1 uncultured Clostridia bacterium | reverse complement strand
GGACTCGACACCGACGGTATGCGGCTCATGCGGGAAATTCTCGTAGACATTACCAAAAACTACGGCTGTACCGTCCTTATTTCCTCTCATATCCTCGGAGAACTTGAAAAGATCGCCACGCACTACGGCATTATCCGTCAGGGCAAGATGATAAAAGAAATTGCCGCCTCGGAAATGGACAGCCGCTCGCAAGTTTATGTATCTCTGAAAACACAAAATCTCCAAGCGACGGCAGACCTTTTGTGGCGTGGCGGGTACAACGTGAAATTCGAGGAAAGCGAACTTCGCGTCTATGACATCGACGACACGGCAAGGCTCTCCGCTTATCTTATGCAGAACGGCTTCGCGCCGAGTGAAATCAAAAAGCATAAAATCGGGCTGGAAGAATACTATGTTTCCCTTATGAGCGGAAAGGAGGCTGTATAACATGGAAAACACGAAAACATTGCAATTCGAGAAGCCGAGCTTTTTTGAACGCCTCAAAGGTATGCTCGGCGTGGATTTTTACCGCCTGTTCCATACGCCGCTCTTTTATATCTTCATCGTGATTGCGGCACTCATTCCCGCGCTTGTATCTATGGGAGCAATGGGCGATGGCGAAACGGCGGGAATGTTCTCGAACGCTTGGCAGATCATTGCCGCAGACAGCCCGCTCTACGTCATAAGCAACATGGGCGAATACGCCAACATGAACATGGTCTTTATCTTCGGCGGGATCATGGTGTCTATCTTCATCGGACACGACTATCGGAGCGGGTACGTCAAGCAACTGTTTACCACTCACGCCAAGAAAGAGGACTATATGATTTCAAAAACCCTCGTTTCTGCGTTCTCGATGGTGTGTATGTGCGGAACGTATCTTGTCGGCGGAATGATCGCGGGAGCGGCGACGGGACTTCCGTTTACAATCAACGCGGGTTCTCTCCTTTGCGCCATTTTGGGAAAAGTTATCATGAGCCTCGGCTGGGCGAGCCTGTACACCTTTATCAATATCATTTTCCGCAGGAAGTTCGGCATTTCGATTGCCCTGTGCTTCGTCCTCGGGACGGGGATCCCCGTCATCGGCGCGGCGGCACTCGTCGGAAATACGGCGGCTCTCAATATCTTCCTCTACGGTTCGTCGGTGTACGCTTGCCTTTCGGCAAACTTCTTATCCGTCCTCGTGTGCCTTGCCTGCTCTTGTGTTTGGGCGGTCATCTATAACGTCCTCGGTTCGGTCATTTTGTACCGCAGGGATGTGTATTAAGGGGGGGTGTTATTATGAACGCAATCGAAATCAGAAATTTGACGAAAACTTTTGGGGAAAAGCGCGCGGTAGACGGGTTGAATATGACTGTACCGCAAGGCGCGATCTACGGCTTCATCGGAGAGAATGGAAGCGGCAAATCGACGACGGAAAAGCTCATTTGCGGGCTTATTCGCCAAAGCGGCGGGGAGATCAAACTCTTCGGGAAGAACCGCGACGACCCCGAAGTCCGCTCGAAAATCGGCGTTCTCATCGAAGCCCCCGGTTGCTTCCCCAATTACACCGTCTGGAACAATATGAAACTGCAAGCCGCCAACCTCGGCTTAAAGCACGAGGACGAAGAAATACGGCGCGTTCTGCACCTCGTCCGCATGGACGGCGCGGCGAGCAATAAATTCAAAAACTGCTCGCTCGGCATGAAACAACGCATAGGAATTGCCTTTGCACTTCTCGGAAACCCCGCGCTTCTCGTTCTCGACGAGCCTATCAACGGTCTGGATGCCGACGGTATGCGGATTATGCGGGAAATTCTGACCGACCTTTCGAAGCGCGGCGTGACCGTTCTCATTTCCTCTCATATCTTGGGCGAGCTTGAAAAAATCGCCACCCATTACGGCATTATCCGCGGCGGCAAAATGCTCAAAGAAATGACCGCCGAACAGCTCAATGCCGACTGCCCGACCTATGTCGCCCTTAAAACGGACGACATGGAAAAGACGCGGGACATTTTACAGCGGGCGTTCGGACGGGCGGATATGGACGAGCAGACGGGCGAGATCCGCGTCTATGGAGTATTAGCACAAGATGTCGCAAAGTATCTGTTCGGCAACTTCGGAATCGCCGTAAGCGAAATCCGTACGGCAAAGATAAGCCTCGAAGAATACTATATCAACCTTATGCAGGAGGGAAAGAAATGAACGCAAATGTCAAAAACGGCGACTTCGGAAAACGCCTGAAAACCATGCTCAAAGTGGATGCTTTGAGGATGTTCACGATGCCCACCGTGTGGATCATGTTCGGCATATCTCTCGCGCTCCCCGTTGTGATCTTGGTGATGACCTCCTTCGTGGGCGGCGGAACGGGGGAAGGGGCAATGGCGTTCACAAACGTCTGGCAGGCGATCGGCTCGGCGGGCGGGAACGCGACGGGCATGGACCTTGCGAGCATGTGCAACATCAACCTCCTGTATTTCCTCGTGATGATCTTCGTCTGTCTCTTCGTGGGGGAAGATTTCAGGAGCGGATATTCGAAGAACCTCTTCACGGTGCGCTCAAAAAAGAGCGATTACGTCCTCTCCAAAACGATCGTGCTGTTTGCGGCGGCTGCCGTCATGTTCCTTCTGTACTTTCTGGGCGCGATGATCGGCGGCGGGATCGCGGGGCTCTCCTTCGACCCCTCCGAGGTGGGCGGAAGCGCGGGCGGCATTTTCGCCTGTATGATCAGTAAGATCTTCTTCGTGCTCGTGTTCGTCGGGATCGCCTTGACGCTCTCGACGGTCGGAAAGCAAAAACTGTGGCTCTCCATCCTTTGCTCTCTCGCGGCGGGAATGCTGTTATTTACGATGATCCCCATGATGACTCCCCTCGACGCGGGCGGATTCCAAGTCGTTTTGTGCGTGCTCGGGGGACCGCTGTTTGCGTTGGGGCTCGGGGCGGTGAGCTGCGTTATTCTCCGTAAGACGAGCCTTTGCTGAAAGGGAATTTCCCGCGGAATATTTGACATGCCTCTTCGCGCTATGCTATAATATCGGGTGAAGGGGCGTGCCGATCGCGGAAAGAGGAAAGGGGGCACGCGAAATGCCTCCTTTTTTTGCGGAAGAAATCTCTAAGGGGGCGAGGAGAACTATGGTAACAGTTTTGAAACAGCACCGTATCGTGCCCGTTGCCGTCTTTCATCGGGAAGAGGAAGTGGAGCCCGCTCTGTCCGCGCTCGAACGGGGAGGGTTGCCGCTCGCCGAGATCACCTTCCGCACCGCCTGTGCGGAGGAAGCGATCAAACTCGCGGTGAAAAAGTTCCCGAATATCTCGGTGGGCGCGGGGACGGTCATCAATGCCTCGCAGTGCGAACGCGCCCTTCTCTCGGGGGCGAAGTTCATCGTCTCGCCCGGGCTCTCGGACGAGGTCGCCAAGGTGTGCGCGGAGGCGGGAGTGCTCTATCTCCCCGGGGTCGCGACGGCGACCGAACTCATGCACGCGCTTTCCCTCGGGATCGAACGGGTGAAGTTCTTCCCCGCGGAGGCTTCGGGCGGGGTGAAGATGCTCCGCGCTCTCGGGGCGGCGTTCCCGCAGGTGGAATTTCTCCCGACGGGCGGTATCGGTCCCGACAATCTGAAAGAATATCTCGCGCTGAAAAACGTGTTTGCGTGCGGGGGAAGCTGGATGCTCGGCGGCACTCCCGAAGAAGTGGAAAGAAAGGCATGTGAAGCGGTTGCCCTTGCAAAGGAGGAGAAAGTATGAAAGTCATCACCCTTGGGGAACTCATGTTGCGGCTCGCGCCCGAAGGATATCTTCGGTTCGTGCAGGCGGATAAATTCAACGTCACCTTCGGCGGGGGAGAGGCAAACGTCGCCGTTTCCCTCGCGAATTTCGGGTGCGATTCCTCGTTCGTCACCAAACTTCCCGCCCATGAGATCGGGCAGGCGGCGGTAAACGGCCTTCGCCAATACGGCGTGGATACTTCCCATATCGTCCGCGGCGGGGAGCGGATCGGCATCTATTTCGTCGAGAAGGGTGCTTCCCAGCGGGCGAGCAAGGTACTTTACGACAGGGCAAATTCCGCCTTCGCGCTCTCCCATCAGGAAGAGTACGATTGGAGCATTTTCGAGGGGGCGGATTGGTTCCACTTTACGGGCATCACGCCCGCCCTCGGGAAGGACGCGGCGGAAGTCGTCCTCGCGGCATGCAAGGCGGCGAAAGAATACGGCGTTACCGTCTCGTGCGATCTCAACTACCGCCAAAAACTCTGGACGAGGGAAGAGGCGAGAAAGACGATGACGGGGCTCATGCAGTACGTCGACGTGTGTATCTGCAACGAGGACGACGCGGCGGACGTGTTCGGCATCAAGGCGAAGAACACCGATTCCTCGGCGGGCAAGCTCGACAAGGCCGCCTATGTCTCCGTCGCGGAAGAGTTGAAAAAGACGTTCGGGTTCAAGAAAGTTGCGATCACTCTTCGGACTTCTATCTCCGCGAACGACAACCTTTGGGCGGGGATGCTCTACGACGGCGAGGCGCACTTCTCGCGCGAATATGCGATGCACATCGTCGACCGCGTGGGCGGTGGCGACAGCTTCTCCGCGGGGCTCATCTATGCCCTGACGAAGGGGGAGAAGGCGCAGGACGCGGTGGAATTCGCCGTCGCGGCGAGCTGCCTCAAACACTCTATCGAGGGGGACTACAATCACGTCTCCGTCGAGGAAGTGAAACGGCTTGCGGGCGGACAGGGGAGCGGCCGCGTGCAACGGTAACTTTCCTTTCAAAGCCTTGCGATGAGTTGCAAAATTTTAGGGCGGTTCGCAAAAAGCGAACCGCCCCTTTGCATACAAAATCGATACATGGGGTGGGATTTTATCCGATCGTTGCCATTTCTCCCGCCTTTACGACGACTTTTGTCCCGAGGTAGTCGAGATACACGTCGGTAACGCTCGGGTTAAATACCTTCGTCCCGTCCGCGGTGAATTCGAGGCGGTTGAACGCCTGCACGTAGGTATAGATCTCCATGTTCGTCGCGTACCAAACGTCCTCTCTTCCGCCGACTTCTTCCGCGAACCGTTCGATGACGTTCCAATTTTTGTTGTTGTCGAACTCGTACGCGTGCCCCCAAAGGTAGAAGAGGCGGGGAGATCTCCCCCAAACATAGGGCGACTGCGGCTCTTCGAGGAAGTTTTGCACGAGTTCGGGAAGGTGCGGATCGTCGTGGTGGCAGGTGGGGGAGAGGCGGAGCCAATCGTCGGGGATCAGAAAATTCCCGCTCGAACGGGTCGTCCGCGCGTACACGATCCCGCACATTTCAAGCATCTTCACAACGTCGTCGGAAAGGCTCCCGTTGGCGTACGCCATCCCCTTCACGGGGGCACCCGTCAGCTTTTCGAACTCTTTGCGGTCGGTGAGGATGTCGTTCATGCCGACGGTGGGGTCCACTTCGGCAAGGGAGAGGTGCTTCGCGCCGTGTACGGCGATCTCGTTCCCCGAGCCGAGAATGAGCTCCTTCGCGTCCTCCTTGGTGAAGGAGGAGGGGTCGGTTCGGAAGAGCCCCGAATTCAGGTTGAACGTGCCCTTGATGCCGTACTTTTGCATGATCGAAAGCAGGTGCTTGTTTGCGACGACATCGTCGTCATAGCTCAATGTTACCGCCTTATCGCGAAAGTTCGGAAATCTCAACAGAACGTAATTCATCGTTTCTCCTTATAACGGAAATCCTTCCGCTCAATAAATATTTTTGTTTTCCCGATATTGCCGCCAGACCGTCTCGAACACGTCCCCGCCGTTCGGAATGGGGCGAACGTCCCGCCACGAGGTGACAAATTTGCCTTCTTCCATTCTCACTTCCTGCACCTTTCCCGTCGTCCCCGATGCCAAAAGGAAGCGGAAACATTCGTCGAGCCCTTCCCGAAGTTCCCCGCGCTCATCGTAATACAGGGCGGAACCGCGGGCGCCCTTCACTTTCTCGGAGAAGTCGAGGAACGCCGCCAACACGGCGCACTGCACGCACAAAATATCTTTGAGTTTATAGAGTTCGGAAAGGGATTTTTTGCCGTCCACGCCGACGGAGGAGAGGGAATTTTTCTCCCTTTCCGTCTCTTGAAGGGCGGAGCGAAGGGAGGAAGGCTCGCGGATGGCACCGCCGAAATCGCTCATGCGGCGGGTGCAAGCGGCGGTTTTTTCCCGCACGTTGTTATTGTTTTTGAGGGCGTTTTCGCAGAACGCCGAATGGCGGGCGAGGACTTCCTTTGCGACCTTTTCGAAGGTCTCTTCCGTCACCGTTCTATTGCTTTCCGAGATATACTGCGCCGCGCGGAGGGAGCCGACCTGCCCCGCGTTCAACGCGCTTCCGCCGGGGCGGGCAACGCCGTGCGTCCCCGCGCATTCCCCCGCGGCAAAGAGCCCGCAAACGCTCGTTTGCCACCACTTGTCGACGGCGATCCCCCCGTTGTTGTGCTGGGCGCAGAGGGCGATCTCCAAGGGCGTTTTCGAAATGTCCACCCCCTTTTCCGCATACAGTTCGACGGCGGGGGCGTTCATCGCTTGCAGCCGCTCGATGGGGGTGCCGAAGCAAGCCTCCGCCCTTTGAAGATAGGAGAACGCCTCGGGCGAAAGCCTTTCGAAGTCGATTTCCGTGAGCCCGAAGGGGTTTTTCGTGAAGTCGAGAAAGACGCGCCGCCTCTTCAAGACCCGTTCGCGGTAGACGAGAAGGTCGATGACGGAAGAACCGTGAAGGACCTTCCTGCTGTCGAACGGCCACTGATAGCCCTTCAAAAAGACGGCGGAGAGGGCTTCGTAACGATCGGAAAAATAGTCGGCGAGAAAGTCGTGTTCAACGCCCTTGTCGTCGACCGAGACGAAGCGGGGCAAAACCTGCATGTACGTCCCCGAGACGTTCCAACGGGGAGAGACGGAAGCCAAGCCGTATTGCCACTCCGTCATATTTTGCAGGCTCGCGCCCGCTTCGAGGGCGAGCGACGAGGTGCCCGTATGGCAAGCGGGGTACACGCTGTCCGCATAGATGCCCGCGGGCCCGCCCGTTGCGAGCACGACGTTGGGCGTGCGGAAGAGGACGAAGGTCCCTTTTTCCGTATCGAGACAGAGCAGCCCGCAAACGCCGTTTTCCTCTTTGAGAACTTCGACGGCGAGAAGATGATCGAACACGGGAACTTCCAGCCGTTTCGCTTCCCGTTCGAGGCATTCCGTCATGAACTTGGAAGTGAGCGGCCCCGCGCTCGTGGCGCGTTCGAAGGGGTCGTGATCGGTCTTGTAGCCGACATATTCCCCATAGCGGTTGACGGGGAAGGGCACGCCGAGTTCGCACAGGTGCAAAAAACAGCGGGCGGAGAGGGCTGCCTCGCACAGGGCGTTGTCGCCGTCCACGCTTCCCCCCGCAAAGAGATCGCCCGCCATCTTGCGAACGCTGTCCGCCTGTTCCCCCGAGAGCCCGAGCTTATAATACGTCTGCTTGTCGCTCCCCGTATTGCGGGAAGTGCCGACGTTCACGCCCTCGGTGACGATCGCGACCGACTTTTTCCCGTCCTCTTTGAGGCGGCAAGCGGCATTGTAGCCCGCCGCCCCCGTGCCGACGACGATCGCGTCGTAGCAAAAACACGGCTTCATCACAGCCTCCGGATATGGAACCCGCCGTCCACGTCCAAGGATTGTCCCGTCACATAGGGGAGAGACCCGTTTACGAGCGTCCACACCGCCGCGGCAACGTCCTCGGGCGTTCCCCAACGGGAGATGGGCAACAGCCCGTTCCCGATGAGGGCATCGTATTTTTCCTTTACCTTGTCGGTCATGCCCGTCGCGATGATACCGGGGCGGATCTCATTCACCGCGATGCCGTACTCCGCGAGCCGATCCGCAAAGAGGGTGGTGATCATGGAGACGCCCGCCTTGGAGATGCAGTACTCCCCGCGGTTGACGGAAGAGGTGTAGGCGGACATCGAAGAGATATTGACGATCGCCTGATGCTCGCCCGCATGCTTTCTCATCTCCCCCGCGACGAGTTGGGTCAAAAAGAGGGTGCCCTTCGTGTTGATGTTCATCACGAAGTCGTAGCTCTCCTCCGTCATCTCGAGAAGATCGCTGCGCACGCGGGGCGCGACCCCCGCCACGTTGACGAGGATATCGATCTTTTGATAGAGGGAGAGGGCGGTCTCCACGAACTTCTTCCGATCCTCCGCCTTGCTCAGATCCCCCGCAACATAGGTAAATTCGCCGTGAACGGGGCGGGGCATTTGGGGGAGGATATCCATGCCGACGACGGCGATCCCTTCTCCCGCGAGTTTTTCCGCCGTCGCATAGCCGATGCCGCCCGCAACGCCCGTTACAAGTGCAATTCTTTTCATTTTCTCCCTCCTCGGAATTTGCTTTTCTTTGCTCTCCTTCCCGCTTCTGTAAAAGAAATGAAAGGGGGAAGCGTTCGGAGATCTGTCATCCGTCCTTCTTCCCCCATTATAGCACATTCCCGAAAGAAAAGCTATTAAAAAACTGCTTTCTGTTATTCGATCACAAAGAAAGCAAATTCCTCCGTCACAAGCGCGTGATCGATATGCTTCAAGTTGCCGCACAGTTCGGGCTCGAACGTCGACAGGACGCGGCCGTCCTTTGTCTTGGCGACGAGGTGATATTTGCCGTTTGCGCGGACCCGTTCGCATTGGACTACGCGTTTTCGCGTCTCTTGTCAAGATACGTATTGTAGACCCCGCCTCTCCCCCTCCGCTCCTCGGCCCGCAGCCAACTCTACGTTCCGTAGAGAAAATCAGGTTTTTATCCCGTATGGGCATTTGCCGAAAACGGACAGGGGACAGGGAAAATTTCGCAAATCGGTCGAAGAGATTTCTATGAAAAATGTAAAAGTCGCAGAAGATTGTATCCGAACTCTCTATGCTTTCGGCGCGAAACGTGTTATAATGTACGTAATTGCAAAAACGAGAGAATGACGATGGATTCCGAAACCGCCTTAAAACTGTATGCTTTGAAAAAAGAGGGGATCGTAAAATCGAACGCCGCATTTTGGCGCGGCTATGAAAAGATATTGCAAGCAGCCGACTTTGATTTGCGCCCCTATGCCCGAGAATTGGAAGAAAAGAAAATAAATCTTCTCTGTGCCTTCGATGCGGCGTTTCCCCGCATCGATCTTCCTCTTCGGATGAGCGAAAGGCCCTGTCTCTTCGCCTATCGGGGGGATATTTCCCTTTTGAAAAACCCCGATCGCAATGTCGCCGTCGTCGGTGTTTTGAACCCTTCGGAAGAGATCATTGCCCGCGAGAAAAGGGTCGTTGCGACGCTCGTTGAAAAGGGCTTTGTGGTTGTCAGCGGACTTGCGCGGGGGTGTGATACAGTCGCCCATCGGAAATGCCTTGCTTGCGGCGGAAAGACGGTCGCTTTTCTCCCGACGACGCTTTCCGATATCTATCCCAAGGAAAATGCGGTGCTTGCGGAGAAAATCGCGGAGCGCGGCGGGCTTGTCGTCTCGGAGTACTTCACCGAAGCCAACACGAAACAAGAGGGGATCGGTCGGTTCATCGCCCGTGACAGATTACAGGCGATGTTTGCAAGCCGCATTATTCTGATTGCAAGCTATCTGAAGGGTGAGGGCGACAGCGGCTCCCGCCATGCCATGGAAAGAGCGAAGGCATACGGACGGGAACGTTTCGTCATGTACCGCGAGGAGGATATCGACGACCCGCAATTCGGCCTCAACCGACAAATTTTACAGGACGGCGGAACCGTTCTGACTGCAAAAAGGCTTGCGTTTTAGATCGGTCGCAAAAATTTCTTAAAGACGTTTGAGAAGGCGACGCTTCTCTTATTTTGTCTCTTCGTTTTGTTTTTGGTTCGGCGGCGGGGAGGGGAGAGGGGACTCTTTCATATCGGTCTCCGCGGGAGCGATTTCCTTCACCGCAGGTTCCGTTTGTTCGGTGGGATGTTCTTCCTTCACCGCAGGTTCCGTTTGTTCGGCGGCCGATTGCTCTCTCGGGCGAATGAGCCGCAGGGAGGGGATAAGAAGTGCACCGACGGAGTTCCCTAAGACGATGAGAACGAGATACAAGAACGCCTCGCCCGAATAGATCGTCGAACAGGCAAAGTAGAACATGTCGGCAATGGAGTGCTCGTACCCGCTCAAAATAAAGGCGGGGATGCACATCACGATGCCGAGGACGGACTTGTTGTTTCTGTACAAATCAATGGCAAGGTAGACGAGGATCCCGCACAGCACCGCCCGCAAAAATCCGAAGCCGTACCCTTGATCCAGCTTCCCCGCGCAGAGTGCGTTCGCCGTCTCTTCGAGGGCGGGGAATACCCAACCGATGAGCTTCCCGAAAACGACCGTCCCGATCGCGTTCCCCAAAAGGCAGAGAAGGAGGAGGGAAATATCATCCTTCCTATGATTTTGAAGGACGAGCCCGATCTTCCCCGTATACAGGGCAAAGCCGCACATGCAGATGCAAAGGAGTGCCATCGAGAAGAGAAGTGCCCCGACGAACTTCGAATACAGCGGTGCGCCCGCGGGCGTACAGGCGAGGAACACCGCCCCGCCGAGAGAGATCATCATCCCCGCGAGGAAGCCCTCCGCGATCTTTTGCAGGATCCCGAGCAAGGTATCGCTCTTTCTTTCCATACTCCACCTCAAAAAACATTATACCATACAAAAAAAATTTTGTCAAAAATTGCGTAGAGTTTGATTCTTCAAAAAAACGGGTATAATAGAGATGAAAAGAGAGTGCCCGATGCACCCTCCGATAGGAGGTATTCTTATGAGAAACAGTTTACAGACCAGAAACAATTACGACCTTTTCGACGTATTCGACGACTTCTTCAAGCCCATGTTCTTCGAAGAGGGGAAAGACCTCAAAACGGACATCCGCGAGACGGAGCAGGGGTACGAGCTCGATCTCGCTCTTCCCGGCTACGGCAAGCAGGACATCAAGATCTCCCTCGAAAACGGCTACCTCACCGTCGCCGCGCAGAAGGAGAAGAAGGAGAACGAGAAGTATCTCCGCAGAGAGATCTCCGAGAACGTCTCCCGCAGCTACTATGTCGGCGAGAACGTCACCAAGGAAGAGATCAAGGCGAAATACGAGAACGGCATCCTCTGCCTCTCCGTCCCCAAGGCGACCGAGAAGAAGGTAAAGGAGAGCTCCTTCATCGCCATCGAATAACGGAAAAATTTTGCGCGGCGGGCTTCCCTTCGGAAGCCCGCCGCGCTGTGTTTTCGGCTTCGCTTCGATGTGCAGAGTTACCCCTCAAAGTTACGTTTTTTGCCGTTGTTTTACGACCGTCGGCAGGTCAAAAAGCAATCATAAAATCGACCCTTCGGAGATAAGATTTCGGAAAAAGAGCACACTTAAAAACCAACATCGCAACCACTGATTTTGCGTATCAGAAAAAGACTTCCCGCACAAAACCAAACGCGACAAAGCACGGGCGACGACCGCCCAAAATCTTATAAGTCGGTACCCCGACCGATACTTTCATTGTATCATAAGCGGACTATAAAGTCAATAAACAAATGTTTATATTATTTATAAAAAGAAGTACGGCTTTTGACCGTACTTCTTTCGCTTTTTCTGTTGTTAGTCCGATGGGCTGACTGTTCCGTCTTTGGCAACGGTCCCGTTCGTACAGGTTACGGTATAATCCGCGGTATTTCTATCCCACCACGTTCCCTTCTTTGCCGAAGTCCATTCATCCGTTGTCCCTGCAAACGTGATGGATTCGAGTGCCGAACAGTTATAGAATACTTGGCTCGCGATTTCCGTCACCTTCCCTTGTAAAACGACCGAAGAAAGCGACTTGCACCCGTTAAACAAGTTGGCGGGAAGCGACGTAAACGCAGCGGGGATCGTGATCGTCTGGAGCGACGTACAGTTC
>CANPWF010000041.1 GCA_947581885.1 uncultured Clostridia bacterium | reverse complement strand
GCCGCCCTTGGCGTGACTGAGGGGGTGTGAGTGTACGCAACCGTATCATCACGCCGACCTTATTACCTGCCCCCTTTCGAAGGGGGCGGGGTAGGGGTGGGGGTTCGTATGCTCCCAACCCCTTTTGTCCCTGCGGGACACTTTCCCCAAAGGGGACAGCGAGGGGGGGAACGCACAACCCTCAAGTGTACGGAACTGTATAATTACGTCATTCCGAGCAGCTGTCCGAGCGTGCCCTTTACGGTCGGACAGCGTCGTCGCCCCGCCTTATTCTGTTTATTCCTTGGGCGGCACGAGCGCGTCCTTGCGCGAAGTAGGAATCACCTTAGACTTATATCTTAAAACTGCGGTGACCCGTTCGACTCGAAGGGTCGTCAAGGGCGGACGACCCTTCGGCTCAGGGTGACATTATTATAGCCTTCCGTACACGCAACCCCTTTTCCCTTCCCACGCGTGCGCGGGCTGACATTATAAAAAATTTTCAAATCTTAATTTTTTTCAGAAAAAAGCCGTGATTTCTGTTGACAAAGCCTGTCATACATGATACAATCATGTCATAAAATTGTGTTACACAGGGGCGAGTCTGTCATTTTTTCGAGTGACCCCGCCCCGAAGGAGATACAAATGTCCGAAGAAAATCCCGTCGAAACCATCCTCGAAGCGGCGGAAAGCGAACTTCACGACATCAAAAATAAGCGTCGGCCGCGTGCGGTCCGCGAAAAGAAAGGCGGTGTCGCGCTCCGCAAGAGGCGCAAGATGTCCGCTTCCAAAAAGGCGGTGGCGGCGGTCTGCGGCGTGCTCGTCGCGGCGACGGCGGCATTCGGCGTGAACGCGCTCTTCAAGAAGCGCGAAGCCATTCCGATCGACCTCGATTACGGTTCGGTGATGTATCCCCTCGAAAGCGGGGAGACCTTCGAAGAGGGCAAATACACGGGCGAAGAGATCTTCGGCCGCCTCAATTGGCAGTTCCGTCAGCATCCGCATTGGTATGCGGACGTGCACGGCACCGTCTTTACTCCCATCGGCGAACAGGACGTTCGCACCTACAAACGCTATAACGAAGGCATCCTCATCTCCGCCGATGTCACCAAGAGCAGTATGGTGAACGCCGCGCGGGAGTTTTGCTATATCGAATCCATCGACCGCGTCGTATGGCGCGAAGCGGCGGGGAACTCTTCCACTTACAACGGGTTGGATACCCCTTGGATCACGGGAACGCCCACCGCGAACATGTACATCAACCACCACGAGCCCGACCTGAACGGCAACGGCAAGTGCGATCCCGAAGAGGACACCAACGGCAACGGCATCCTCGATACGGGATTTAAGGCGACCCGCGGGCTTCCCGCCTACGAGCTCTCCGTCTATGTCATCCGCCCCGAGACGATCGCGGACGACGGTTGGCAAGTCGTCAACAACGGCGACGGCACCTATACCCTTCAACTCAATTTGAAGCCCGAGATCACCCAAAACGAGGAGACGGGCGGCAACGAGGGGGCTCCCGCCTACTACGCCAACCAGATGATCTTCACGGGCGGACTTTCGGATGTCCCCGTCTTTAAGGAGATCCACGCGAGCTTCACCTTCGACGAAAACTTCAACACCGTTCGTACGAACATCGAGGAAGCCTACACGGCGACGATGGGCGTTACCGTCAACTGCTCGGCTGTCTCGCAGACCGATTACGACTATGAGCAGGACGTTTCGGGGATCGTCAACGACATCTTTACGGGCTATTTCGAACCGTACATGCAGATGGAAGCGACGGGCGCACCCGATCCCGTGCTCGACGGGAAGGGGGCTCTCGGCATGGCGTTCGCGCCCGTGCTCGAAAAGCCCACGACGCTAAAACTCGATTTGAATATCGACGGTACCCCCGTCGAGGGCATCGTGTACGTCGACCTTCACACGGGCGGAGCCATTCCGAGTTTCGAAGGGGAAGGGCTCACGAAGTTCTTGAACGACCTCGAAGTCCGCGCCAAGATCGGGAGCGTACAGCTCTATTTGAAGAGCGGCACGGCGTATCTCTCCGTGGGGGATCTCAAAGTTAAGCTCACCGTTTCCGAACTTATGGACCTCTTCAAAGGGGAGGAAACGGAAGGAAGCGAGGCGAAATCGGAAGGGGATGATCCGCTCAACGCCATCATGAACGCGGCGGTGCGGCACGTCGAGGGATCGGGGAAAGCGTCCTCGCACGTCGAACTCGATCTCGGCAGTGTTGTCATTCCCATCGATTTCAACTATTTCATCAACGAAGAAAAATTGCAGAGCGAGAAGAAATTCGACGTTTCGCTCGATTCCGTCCATACGGAATTCGCCGTCGCGGGCATCGGCCTCGAAGCGACGATCGGCTTCACCGACGCAGAGGCACCCGCCGAGATCGAGGGGACGGAGGACTACGTCGAACTCACCTCGCACATCAAAGACCTCGTTTCGCTCTTTACGGCGGGCGCGGTGAAGGGTACCGTCAACTATGCGGGCGGCGGGCTCACCGTGAAGGGAGATCTGAACGTCGTATTCGATCCGCTCGCCGTGAAGGCGGACGTTACCCTTCACTATCAGAGCCTTGAAAAGAAAGTCTCCGTGCTCTATACGGACGGCACGGCGTATCTCACGATCGACGGGCTCAACGTCCGTGCGGACGTGAACCGCGTCGTTGGGCTCATCGGCGACCTCATGGGCACGAAGGAGAACAAGGAAGCGACTTCCGTACTCTCCAAGGTGCTCGGGCTTGAAAACTTCTCGTCCCTCGTCTCCGTACAGGGCGGCGACAACCTGCAAATTCTCATTCAGGCGACCGACCTTCTCAACGCGTTTGGCGTGAACCTCGCCCTCGGGGAAGTCTCCCTCACTGTAAGCGGCGGCACCATCGACGTGAAAGCCGAAGGGATCGGGCTCAAATCCCTGCATATCGATAAGGGCAGCAAGGAAGCTCCCGAGATCCCCGATGCCGTCGATCTAACCCCCGTCATCGAGAAGATCCCCGCGATCCTCAACGCGCAGGAGATCGCGCTCAAAGGTGCGATCAATATCGCCGTCAAGGATACGGAAGTCGCTCTCATCGTGAAGGAAGGGCTCGTCTCTTGGAAGGACGGCGTGGAAGTCTATCTCGATGCTGCCATCGATTTCAATGGGACGAGGATCCCGTTAAAGCTCGCCGTCAAGGACAAGGCATTCGATCTTTCCGTCGCGGGAGTCCGCGTGCGGCTCGCGTCCTCCGATCTCTCCGACATCGAAGCCAAGCTCTTCGAAGTATACGCCCATGTCCGCGACTCGGTGAACGAGATGATCGAGGGCAGCGATCCGCTCCCCGAACTTTCCAAGTTCTCCGACCTTACCAATGCTTTGCAGGGGCTCGGCATTGCCGTACAGGCGGCGGAAGAGGCGGAAGAGGACGGCGCGTTCGATTGGACCGAACTTGTAAACGAGATCGGGATCTCCTCCTCCGAAAAGGAGGGCGGGCTTCTCCACCTTGCCTTCAAGGGCATTGAACTCGACCTTTGCAACGAACCCGATCAAGACGGGCTCGTCGGGCTTTACGTCGAGTTCGGTTCTTCCGACTTCGCCGTGACGGGTGAATTCCACGCCGCGGTGAGCGAGAAAGCCTTCCCCGAAATCGCAGGGGACGCTTTCGGGAAAGACCAATTCATCACCCTGATCGACTATCTCGGTACGGCGGTCGAACTTCTCGATACGACGGATCTCACCCTCTCGTTCACGGGTACCGTCACCTCGACCGATCCTGCCTACGGAACTTACGGTGGCGTGAAGTACGATATCACGGCATCCATGGAAACACACCGCGAGAATACGGACGAGAACGGCAACAAGAAGGGGCTCCTTCATATCGATGTCGACGGCAAGAACCTTTGGGTAGACAGCAGTATTTACGCGCACGCTTCCATCAACGTGAGGGCGCAAAACTCGGCGGATACGAGCCTCTTCATCGATCTCTTCATCGTCGACGGTGCCCCCAAGGATACGAAGAACGGCACGGTTGCCGTCTCGGGCGAAGCCGAAAAAGACGGCAATCTCGACTTCTATGTCACCCTCTCGCAGTACGGCGACGTCAATTCGAATGAGAATACGGTACTGGGCTACAACCCCGTGCGGCTGTACGCTCCCGCGGACGAGATCCTTACCATCCTCTCCGCCGCGCTCCCGATGCTCGGCGTAGACGTGGATATCCTCAACAACTACATGGTCAACAAGTGGCTTTCCCTCGATAACATCGCACAGCTCAAAGCCCTCACGCCGCTCGTCGGCGGGCTCCTCGGCGAGAACGTGCAAAAGACGGTCGCGGACGTTTCGGGGCTTCTTAATCAGCTGTTTGGCGACAAGAAGGATGCCCAAGCGGATACCGAAAATGGGGAGGGGACCCCTGCGGCGAAGAGCCGTGCGGCGAAGGCGGAACCTTCCGAATTCTCCCTTGCCGATTACTTCACCTTCTCGATCGATGAAGGCAAGCTCAAGATCGAACTCGCCTCCGATAAGCTCTACGGCAAAACGGGGCTTAACAATGTGGTCGCGACCCTTACGCGCGAGGCGCAAGATGAAAAACCGGAGGGCAACAGCTACGCGCGGTTTACCTCGCTCAACCTTCAAAACATCTACGGGAACGACTGCAGGGAGAACACTTCTCTCCAAGGCACAATCGGTTACGAGGAGATCACTCCTGCCCTGCCCACGGGCGAATATCGCAGCTTCCTCGGCGCGGAAAAACTCATCCTTTCCCTCGTCAAATCCGCAACGCACGAAGTGAAGAGCGACGAAGTAATTTCGGGCGAAGAAGCACAGCACACCTACGCTGTAAACAACAACTTCTACATCGACGGCTCTGCAACGATCAAACTTCATCTCGGTGGGTTGAAGTTGACAGAGATAACGATACGTGTCATTGCGATTTCGGTCACAGTAGATGAAAACGGCGAACTCGGCATCAATATTCGTCTTGCTTATGACGGTGCGCGTATGGCGGTTACACTCATCAACGGCAATTCGACAGTGGACCTTACCATAAAAGGCGGCATGGTCTACATGAAGCGCGTGCAGACGACTTATTACAAAACCGCTACTTGGACTGATTGGTCCTCCGGTTGGAGGGACTGCGACCCGCCCATTATTCTCTACCGCGTTACGCCGCTCGGAAGTTTCACGGCGGATATCCTCGACCATATCGGATTCATTCTGAATTTCGGCGATACGATCACGAACGCGCTCGGTTCCGCAATGGGTTCCGGTTCGGGTTCTACGACAACATCGACAAAGGTCGATTTCGGCAAGAGGCTTTCCGACGTTCTCGCTTCGTACAACTATACCGAAGAGGTCGTCGAAAACAACAAGATCACTACGCCTGCCGCATGGGATCTCACGATCAATGGCGACGCGCTTGCAAAGGGCGTGCTCGGCAATCTCAATATCACCATTGCGGAGAATAGCGAAGGCTATATCCGCGATATCACGGCGAGCACTTCGGTCGTCTCGATCATCGACGCGACGGTTTCGCTTCATTGGCGTAATCCCGGCGGTACAATGGAAGAGGGCGTTACCGACCAAACGCACGACATCGTTTCGGAAGATAAGCTCGACGACAAAGCGAGCGGCTTCGGCGGCATGACGGAAAAACTTCTTGCCCAAGGCTGGGGCACCGAGGATTATGCGGGCTTTGCAACGTTCCTCGAAGGGCAGCGGCACACCGTCACATTCAAACATAATGGCTCACAAGGCGAGGAGACGCTTGGAACGCAGGAAGTCATCGTTTCCACGGGTGCCGACAGCTATGCCGAACGTGCCGTGTATAGTGCGCTCAACTATCCCGACATCTCCGATTCGAAATACGCTCCCGCAGACCAATTGCAGGTCATGGGCTGGACAGAATTCGCGCCCGGAACGGCATTGCCTTCCGACTACGTTGTTTGGACACAGGCACACGGGCACCCCGTGGAAGTCACTTCCGCTCAAAGACAGAACTCGGCGACAGTTGGAACTATGACGAAGCGGAAAATATTTGGTATTACAAAACCGACATGTGGTACGGTGCGGAAATTACCTTTGGAAATACCACCGAGAAGGTAACGGACGACAAGAACGTATTTGACGTTGATACTTTTGCCGTTCCCGAATTTGCATACGGAAACCGCGACGGACATTGGCAGAAGAACCCCGAAATCACATCGGAGAGTGCACGGTTTGTTGCGGAATACGATCCCGACCGCATTGTCTATCGGAGCGATGTTGCGTTTACGGTCAGAGGCGTTGCGAAGAATGCGCACGAACTTACGGTGGATTACGGCACAGACCATAACGTTTATGAACCTACGGCGAAAGGCTTCACGTTTGTGGGTTGGTATGAACAGCAGGACGACGGGACGTGGAAGAAGGTCGAGGTTGGCACAAAGTATGAACTCGGTGCGGAGCACAAAGAGACGACCCTCGAAGCCCTTTGGGTGAATAACCTCACTGTGTCGCTCACAAAGTCCGAACGGAGCAACAAGCAGCAAGGCGGTATCTTACAGCTGACTTACTACGATTACGCGATGGAAGCGGTGCTTTCCGGGGGCAAACTTGTCGGCGCGTTCGCAGACAAAGTGACGCTTGAATTGACTTATTCCTTCGACGTATATAAAGAAAGCGGCATCGGTTCGGGGCAAGATACGTTCGGCGCGAATACCGTCAACGAATTCCCGTCGGAAGGCGTGATCGAAGGTTCGACAACGCATAAGAGAGATCGGGAAACGCCGCGTGTGCATGTGCAAATCAAGTACATCTACAATGGCGAAACGATTTACGATTCGGGTGAAGTTACCGTTGCGGGTGATCAATGGGTCGATGCTTAAAGCGATTGGGCGATCACTTGAACCGAATCAAAACAACAGTGAGCCGACGGCGGAAGCCGTCGGCTCTTTGTATCTTTGTATCCCTGTATCCTTATAATCTTATATCCCTGTATCCTTATATTCTTCCTTATATCCATATCCATATATCCTTTCCAAGTCGCTCAATAATTTTCACCTGTTCACCCTTGCGTTGTATGGAAAAATGTGTTACAATAAAATAAACATACAAAATGGGGGCACGGGATGAGTTTCGAAAACGTAAAGAAAAACTTCGGCTTCGGCTGTATGCGGTTGCCGATGAAGAACGGCAGGGTCGATTACGAACATTTCAATAGAATGATCGACGTTTTCCTTGAAAACGGCTTCAACTATTTCGATACGGCGCACGGCTACTTGGGCGGTCTGAGCGAGACGGCGATCCGCGATTGTCTCGTCTCCCGCTATCCCCGCAATGCCTTTGTTCTTACCAATAAACTGAGTGAAAACTTCTTCCGAACGGAAAAGGATATCCGTCCGCTCTTCGAATTGCAGCTGAAATGTTGCGGCGTGGAGTACTTCGATTTTTACCTGATGCACGCGCAGAATGCCGTCAATTTTGAGCAATATCGCCGCGCCAACGCCTACGAGACGGCTTTCGCCCTCAAACGGGAGGGGAAGGTGCGCCACGTCGGGATCTCCTTCCACGACAGTGCGGAAGTACTCGACAGGATCCTCACGACCTATCCCGATATCGAGGCGGTGCAGCTCCAATTCAACTATCTCGACTTCGAGAGCCCCGAGGTGCAATCGAGGAAGTGCTACGAGGTTTGCAGAAAACATCAAAAGCCCGTCATCGTCATGGAGCCCGTCAAGGGCGGTCGGCTCGCCCAACTTCCCACCGCTGCCGACGAGATCCTTCGCCGCGCGGGGGAGGGCACCAACGCGAGCTACGCCCTGCGGTTCGCGGCGGGGTTCGAAGGGGTGTTCATGGTCCTTTCGGGCATGAGCGACAACGCGCAGGCGGCGGATAATATCCGAACGATGAAGGACTTCCGCCCCCTCTCCGAAGAGGAACAACGGGCGGTGCAAGAGGTCGTTTTCACCCTCAAACGGCAGGAGGAAATTCCCTGCACGGCTTGCCGCTACTGCACGGACGGTTGCCCGAAGCACATCTCCATTCCCGACCTCTTCTCCTGCCTCAACCGCAAGCGGCGCGACCGCGACTGGAACAGCGGCGTATATTACAGGACGTACACCCAAGGGGGAAGGGGAAAGGCGTCCGACTGTATCGCCTGCGGCAAGTGCGAAAAGATCTGCCCGCAACATCTCGAGATCAGAAAACTTCTCAAAGAAGTCGCCCGTACATTCGAATAGGGGAGCGCAAATCATGGGAAAATTCGTCGGTATTTCGGCGGGGGAAATGACGATTTCCTCCCGCCCTTCGGAGGGGTCCCGTGGATAGCAAAGAGGCGATTTTCCGCACCCATTCCGCACTTTCGGAGGGAAATACCCTCGCCTATCTTGCGGAAGGGGAGCTCTTCACTTCGACGGAAAAGGGCATTTCACCCCTCTATGAACTCGTCGGGAAAGTCCCCGCGGGGGCAGTGTTTGCCGACCTCATCGTGGGCAAGGCCGCAGCGATGCTCTACCTTCTCTTGCGCCCCGCCGCAGTGTACGGGGAAACGATGACGAGGGCGGCGCATTCCCTTCTGCAAGCGCACGGGATCGATGTTTCTTTCGGGGGAGAACTCGTCCCTTGCATCGTCAACCGCGCGGGGACGGGACTTTGCCCCATGGAAGCGGCGGTGGAATTTCTCGACGAACCGTCGAGGGCATACGAGGCGATCGGGCGGACGCTCGAAGCGTTGAAATCGGGGAGCGGCTAAGGCCGCTCTTTGGATTTTCCCCGAGAAATTTTCGGCGGAAACGGTCGAGCATGGGCGAAAACGGGGGAGCCCCGAGGAAAATTTCGGAATACCCGATAAAAACGCTTTGTTTTTTTCGGAAATTATTGTACAATATAGCGTGAGAAAGCACGCGTTACGCGTAACGGGATACAGCAATGGGATTGATCAAATTTTTGATGAGCGGCGACAGTCGCAAGAGTTTGAAAAAGCTCAACAAAATGGCACTCAAAGTGGAAGAGCTCGAGCCCAAATATCAGGCGATGAGCGACGCGGAACTGCAAGGGCAGACGGCGATCTTCCGCGAAAGACTCAAAAACGGCGAAACGCTCGACGACATCATGTTCGACGCATTCGCCGCTCTTCGCGAGGCGAGCTGGCGCGTCCTCGGCATGAAGCACTTCCATGTGCAGATCGTCGGCGGTATCTGCCTCTTCCAAGGGCGTATCGCCGAAATGAAAACGGGTGAAGGCAAAACCCTCGTCGCGACCCTTCCCGCTTACCTCGAAGCGTTGGGCGGAAAGGGCGTGCACATCGTCACCGTCAACGACTATCTTGCCCGCCGCGACGCGGAGTGGATGGGGAAAGTTCACAAGTTCATGGGGCTCACCGTCGGCGTTGTCGTTCCCGGCATGGAGGACGACGACAAACGCGCCGCCTACAATGCGGATATCACCTACGGCACCAACAACGAGTTCGGCTTCGATTATCTTCGCGATAACCTCAAATCGGACTTGAATCTCATGGTCCAGCGCGAGCTGAACTTCGCCATCGTCGACGAGGTGGACTCCATCCTCATCGATGAAGCGAGGACCCCCCTCATCATCTCGGGCAGGGGCGGGCAGTCGTCCGAACTGTATTCGCAAGTCGATCGCTTCGTCCGCACCTTGAAGGGCGGGTTCGACGACGAGTTGAAGGAAGCCGAGGATGCCGCCGCCCGCGCCAAGCGCAAAAAAGAGAGTTCGGGCGAGAGGAAGCTCGCACAGGCGGAAGCCCTCGAATGGGACTATGTCGTCG
Organism: uncultured Clostridia bacterium; assembly: GCA_947581885.1. Taxonomy (GTDB): domain Bacteria; phylum Bacillota; class Clostridia; order Christensenellales; family Borkfalkiaceae; genus Gallimonas. The sequence continues at coordinate 2,229 of CANPWF010000041.1, read as the reverse complement.
AGCGCAAGGAGAAGCAGGTCCAGCTCACCGAATTCGGCGCGGCGAAGGCGGAGAAGTTCTTCGGCATCGAGAACATCGCCGATATCGAACACGCCTCCCTCAACCACCACATTCAACAGGCGTTGAAGGCGCACGAGCTCTTCCACCTCAACGAGGAGTACATCATTCAGGACGGCGAGATCATCATCGTCGATGAATTCACGGGCCGTCTCATGATCGGCAGACGGTATTCCGACGGGCTTCATCAGGCGATCGAGGCGAAGGAAGGGGTGAAGATCCGCGAGGAGAACAAGACGTTTGCGACCATCACCTTCCAGAACTATTTCCGTCTCTACAAAAAACTCTCGGGCATGACGGGTACCGCCAAGACGGAAGAGGGGGAATTCCGCACCATCTATTCGTTGGATGTCGTCGAGATCCCCACCAACCGCCCCGTTTGCCGCAACGACATGCACGACCGCATCTTCGCCACCGTCGAGGGGAAGAAGAAGGCGATCGTCCGCGAGATCGCCGAGCGGCACGAGAAAGGACAGCCTATCCTCGTGGGTACCGTCTCCGTCGAGAAGTCGGAGGAAATTTCGAGGCTTCTCCGCAGAAACGGCATTCAGCACAATATCTTGAACGCGAAGAACCACGCCCGCGAGGCGGAGATCGTCGCGCAGGCGGGAAGGTACGGGGCGGTCACGATTTCCACCAACATGGCGGGCCGCGGCACCGATATCCTGCTCGGCGGCAACCCCGAATACCTCGCCAAGAAGAGACTGCGCGAAGAGGGCGTGGAGCACGAAGTCATCGAGGCGGCAACGAGCTATGCCGATGTCGACGAAGAGACGATGAAGGTGCGCGAACGCTATCATGAACTCTATGACGCATACAAGAAGAACACCGACGAAGAGAAGGTGAAGGTCATCGAAGCGGGCGGGCTGTGCATCATCGGCACCGAGCGGCACGAGAGCCGCCGTATCGATAATCAGCTCCGCGGCAGGTCGGGCCGTCAGGGCGACGTGGGTGCTTCCATCTTCTTCCTCTCTTTGGAGGACGACCTCATGGTTCGCTTCGGCGGCGAACGCATGAAGAGCATCTACCGCATGAGCAAGATGGAGGAGGACGAAAGCCTCGAAAGCAAACTCCTCACCCGCCTCATCGAATACGCCCAGAAGCAGATCGAGGGCAGGAACTTCGGCATCCGTAAGAACGTCTTGCAGTACGACGACGTTATGAACAAACAGCGTATGATCATGTACGCCGAACGCATGAACGTCATCCGCGGCGGCGACGTGCACGATCAGATTCTGAAGTATATCCCCGGGTTCGTCGAAGAGGTCGTGCGGGCGGCGGTCAATGCCGACGATATGCCCGAAAAGTGGAACGAGGACGACCTCAACACCGCTCTCGAAAGAAGGCTCATCCCCGAGGGCACCCACTTCATCACCCGCGAAAAACTCGAAAAGTGGGATTACGACGTTGCCATTCAGAAGATCTCCAAAAAGACGGAGGAGTGCTACGAGGAGAAGATCGCCCGCATCGAGGCGGAGACTCCCGTCAAGTTCGCCGATGTCGAGCGCAGGATCCTTCTCCGCGTTGTCGACAGCAATTGGATCGACCATATCGACGCGATGGATCAGCTCCGCAAGGGCATCCGTCTCCGCGCCTACGGGCAGACCGACCCCATCATCGCCTACAAGCAGGAAGGCTTCGCGATGTTCGACGAGATGGTGGAGCGTATCCAAGAGCGCACGATCTCCCTCCTTTTGAAGGCACAGCTCCAAGTCCAACAACAGCCCGTCCAACGCATTCTTCCCACGGCGGGGAACCCTTCCGTGCCCGCGCAGAACGCGAACAATGCGGAGAACGGGGGGCACGCGCCCGCGCCTTCCGCCCCTGCGGCAAGGAACGCCGTCCCCGCGGCGATCGACGTGAACGCATTAAAGACGAGCGGTTCGGAGAAGTTCAACCCCGCCACGATGAAGAAGGCGAAAAAGCCCGGTCCCAACGACCCGTGCCCTTGCGGCAGCGGCTTGAAATATAAGAAGTGCCACGGGAAACCGTTCTGATTTTTCGCAAATTTTCTTTCGCAAGGGCGCGAAACAAAATTTGCGAGGGCTTGCGATGATACCCCTCGGTTTTCTTGGGGAGCCTGCGCCGCCCCCCAAAACTTGGCTCCCCCTTTGGGGGAGCTGTCCCCGAAGGGGACTGAGGGGGGTGTCGAGTGTATGTAACTGTATAATC
>CANPWF010000040.1 GCA_947581885.1 uncultured Clostridia bacterium | reverse complement strand
TCGTTTTTCCATTCTTTCAAGCCGCGGTAGTAGAACAGTTTCAACTCCTCGTCGATGATGAACGGCACGATATTGTATTTCAAACACTCCTTAAAGAGGAGAAGCCGCCCGATCCTGCCGTTGCCATCCTGAAAGGGGTGGATACACTCGAAGCGATAATGAAAGTCCAGCAGGTCGTCGAAGGACTTTTCCTTGTTTGAATTGTATGCAAAGAGCAATTCCTTCATCTTGCCCCCGACTTCTTCGGGACTTGTCGTGTACAGTTCCCCGACGGTGTTGGGGAGTTTTTTGTAATCTCCGACCATGAACCAAGACTTTCGCGAATCGGTCGTTCCGTTTTTCAGCGTACGGTGGAGTTCTTTTATAAACGTTTCCGTTATGGGCTTCTTCGCGTTTTCTATCACGAGGTCGATACACTTGAAATGATTTGCCGTTTCAACGATGTCGTCCACTCTTACGGAGCCGCCTTCGATCCCGATCGTGTTCGTCTCGAAAATGTACCGCGTCTGATCGTGCGTGAGGCGGCTGCCCTCGATATGGTTGGAATTGTACGTCAATTCGATTTGGACTTTATGATAGATTCCGCCCGAAAGTTTTGCGTTTTTCTCGGCAGTCAGCACTTCCGAAAGGGTGGTGGGGGCGGTCGATTTTTTATTGATCCGATCGGGCTTTTGCGCGTCCTCGGGGATATTCCACGTCTTTCCTGTGAGAAAAGCACCGTCGATTTTCCCGAGCGCACAATAATTCCGAACGCTCCGCTCGGATAAATTCCACTTCTTCGCCGTTTCGGTTACGGAGAGATACTTCATTCAAAATCACCTCATAATAAGTATAGCACAAAATCGGCAAGAAAGCAAGAATTCTCTTCCTCGATTTTCACGATTTTTGCCGATATCGGCAATGACTATGCGGTTTTTTGCCCGTATTACACCCGAAAAGAGGAAAACAAAAATCTCCCGCGCAAAACGCGCGAGCGAGCTGACATTTAGGGGCTTTTTCCCACCGCTTCAACCGAAAATTCCGCACAGCCGCGGGGACCTGTACAAAATCAGTGCGGAAAGTGCTATTTCTATTTTCATTTTTGACTATCGAAAAAATGGTGGATTTTATATAATAAATGTGCAAAAGTTACAATTCGGCCGAACCATTTCGTTTACATTCCGAAATCGATATGATATAATACGGGAAAACGATCTGCAAACGGGAGGGAAAGGGGGCATCGCACCAAGGCAGTAAAATATGGAAGAAACAGCCAAGCCAATCAAGGACGGCTACGAGAGAAGCCGCGTATTGTACATCTTGGAAGCGGCGTTCGAGTACTTCATCTCGCTCATGGTGGAAGGGGCGTACCTCGCCAAAGTCACCACGTCGATCGGGATCTCTGACAGTGTAACGGGCATCCTCACCTCTTTCGTATCCTTGGGTTGCGGCTTTCAGATCGTCGCCGTCTTTCTCGCGAACAAACGTCCCGTCAAACGTTGGGTCACCATCCTGCATACCGTCAACCAACTCTTCTTTGCTCTCGTGTACGTTGTGCCCTTCATCCATGTGCCGCAGAGCGTGAAGATCGCGGGTTTCATCGTCCTTCTCTTGGCGGGACATGCCGTCAATAATATCGTCAATTCCCCCAAGATCAATTGGTATATGGACCTCGTCGACGACAAAAAACGCGGCGGGTTCACGGCGAAGAAGGAGATCGTCTCGCTCATGGGCGGGATGGTGTTCTCCTTTGCCATCGGGCAGATCATCGACCGCTTCGAGGCGGCAGGGGACGTAAACAGCGCGTTCATCTTCTGCGGGATCGGCATCTTCGCCCTCGCACTGCTCCATACCCTCACCCTCGTTCTCTCCAAGGAGAAACCCCGCCCGATCGGGGAAAAGAACCTCTCCGCGGGCAAGATGGTGAAGGAGCTCGCGAAGGATAGGGGGCTTTACAAGATCATCCTCGTTGCGGTATTCTGGGCACTTGCGCAGTATGCGACGACCCCCTTCTACGGCACCTATCAGGTGAAAGAGCTCGGCTTTTCGATGACGTTCGTCGCACTTTTATCCGCGCTCTATGCCGTCTGCCGCGCTGCGTTCTCCCTTCCGCTCGGGAAGTTTGCGGATAAGTATACGTTCTCCAAGATGTTGAATATCTGCTTTGCCGTTTCGGCGGCGGGATACGCGGTGAACATCTTCACCACCCCCGCGAACGGGAAGGTGCTCTATACGATCTATTATCTCTGTTCCGCGGTGGCGATGGCGGGCATCAACAGCGGGATGGTGAATCTCATCTACGACTACGTGGGGCACGACAAGCGCATCGGCGGGCTCGCCCTCAAATCCACCCTCCAAGGCTTTGCGGGATTCTTCGCGACCTTGCTCATGAGCCTTCTCGTCGCGCATATTCAGGCGAACGGGAACACTTTTCTCGGGATGAACGTCTACGCCCAACAGGTCGTTTCGGCGATCGGGTGCGTCATCGTCATCGGCATCATCATCTATCTCAACACCGTTGTGCGCAGAATGAAGCCGCGGGGCGGAAGCGGCGGCATAGGAGGCAACATGCGCGTTTCCAATCAGGATATTCCCGTCGGGGCGGAAGAGGTCCCCGAAGAGATCGCGGGGAGCGTGAGCGAGGGATTCCCTTGTCGCGATCCGTTTGTTCTTCTTGCGGACGGGAAGTATTACTTCTATGCGAGCGGCAGCAGAAGGGGGATCCGCTGTTTCGTCTCCGAGGACCTGAATACCCTTCGCGGTCCCGTTTGGGTGTATGAAGCCCCCGAAGATTTCCACGGCGTAAAGGATTTCTTCTGGGCTCCCGAGTGCCACTACTATCGGGGGAATTTCTACATTTTCACCTCGGTGTTTTCCTCCGAGAGCGAGCACAGGAACATCGCCGTCTACCGTTCTTCGAGCCCGTTGGGTCCGTTTGAGGATATTTCGGACGGGTGCGTCGGAAAGCCCGAATGGGATACGATCGACGGCACCTTCTATGTGGATGAGAAAGGGCAGCCGTGGATGGCGTTCGTCCACGAATGGACGAGCATGCCCGACAAAGTGGGCGCGATGTGCGTTGCAAAACTTACCGAAGATCTTGCGCATTTCGCCGAGGAGCCTATCCAAATCTTCCGCGCGACGGATAACGTCCACGCCCGCAACAACGTGACGGACGGGCCCTACCTTTACCGCACCGCTTCCGGTAAGCTCATCATGATTTGGTCCAACCACGGCGAGAAGGGGTACTTCATCGCCAAGGCGTATTCCGAAAACGGCATCAAAGGGCCTTGGAAACAGGAGGAAGAGCTCCTGTTCGAACGGGACATCAAGCCCGCATTTCCGCACGACGGCGGGCACGGCATGATCCTCGTCACCAAAGAGGGGGAGACGGTGCTCGTCTTTCACACGCCGAACTCCAAAAAGGACGGGCTCTTCGAACGGTTGACGATCGCGCCCCTCGTCGAAGAGGACGACACGATCCGCCTGAAATAACGCCATAGAATATTGACTTTCAGCAAAAAGGATAAACCGAATGATACATTCCAAACTTGTCAGTTCACTTGAAAGAGTGTTCCCCGATCGGGAACCTTCCGCATGGGAAGGGGGCTTTGCCCTGCGCGGCGAACGGGTCAACTTTCAGCTCGCTTTCTACAACGAAGGCACGCCCCTCGTCCGCTGTTCTGTTGAGGCGGAGGGCGAACTCGCCGCAAATATTTCCGTGCGCCGCATCGTTTTCCTGCCTTACTCCTACACCCATATCGATAGGAAGGACGATTACTATCTCGAAAACTCTTCGGGTTTGATCCCCGAACTGCTCGCGCCCTTCGATTCGCTCGGACTGGTGCTTCCCACCAAACAGTGGTGCGCCGTATGGGTGAGTTTGGATGTTCCCGCATGGGCAAAGGGGAACTACGAGACGATCTTCTCCTTAAAAGACGGCAACGGGAATGTTCTTACTTCTCTCTCCGTAAAAGAGGAGATCATCGAAGAGTCGCTTGAAAAGAGCGACCTTGTCGTCACCAATTGGGTGCATTACGATTGCATCGCCAACGCGCACGGCGTGGAGCCCTTCTCGGAAGGATTTTACCTTGTTTTCAAAGAGTATTTGAAGGCATACGTCGCGATTGGGAACAACATGCTTCTCACGCCCATCTTCACCCCGCCCCTCGATACGGAGAAGGGCGGCGAGCGGCGCACCGTGCAGCTCGTCAAGGTGGAAATTTCGGGCGGAAAGTATTTGTTCGACTTTACCGAATTCGAAAAGTTCGTGCGTTTCGCCCAAGAGAACGGCATCGAGTATTTTGAATTCTCCCACCTGTTCACGCAGTGGGGCGGCGAGTGCTGCCCGAAGATCGTGGCGACAAGAGAGGGCAAGGAGGAGAGGATCTTCGGCTGGGAGAACGACTCCCTCAGCGAAGAATATGCCGCCTTTTTGAAGGCGTTCTTCCGTGCGTTTCTTCCCGAAATTGCGCATATGGGTCTCGAAAACCGCTGTTTCTTCCATCTCACCGACGAACCGCCGACCCATTCTCTTCCCCGCTACGAAGCCCTTCGCAAGATGGTGAAAGGGGAGATCGGGAGGCTCCCGACAATGGACGCGATGAGCGATCCCGACTACTATGCCCGCGGGTTGGTGGACGTGCCCGTCGCCCTTCTGAATGCCTATCCCAAGTTCGTCGGGGTACATGCGGAAAAACTCTTCGTGTACAACTGCTGCGAGACGACGCATTCTTACGAATCCAACCGACTTATGAACATGCCTCTGCAACGGGGGCGGGTGCTTGGCTATCAGCTGTACGAAACGGGGGTGCAGGGCTTCTTGCATTGGGGCTTCAACTTCTACAATACCGCGTTCTCGTACGGCACCGTAGACCCGTATCGGGATACGTCGGCGGGCGGGATGCTCCCGAGCGGGGATAGCTTCATCGTCTACCCGTACGAAAAGGGCGTGCTGTATTCCATGCGTGCCGAAACGGTGCGCGAGGCGTTTCAGGACTATCGCGCCTTAAAGACGCTCGAAAGAAAGATCGGGCGGGAGAAAGTCCTCGCACTTTTGCACGAAGAGGGCATTCAAGGGTATTCCGAATATCCGCGCAGTGCGGAGCGTCATCTTGCCTTCCGCGGAAGGATCAACTCGCTCATCAAAGGGGAATAGCATCGCTCCTAATGGGAGAGCCTTGTCTCCCTCAACAAGGGGACATATCAAAGCGGCATCGGGTGTGTCATCCCGTAATCGTCGATCGAGCGCGATATCGATGATACGGAGACGGAGAACGACTATTTCAGGCTTTGGTTCAGTGCATCTGCCTATCATCAGCGCGTCGTGCACCTTCTCTGCCCGTATTTTTATGGTCAGAAGATTGCACTTTTGAAAGATGCACAGATGTGTTTCGCCCTGATTCAAACCATTCAGACTGTAAAAGTGAATTGTCAAACTAAGTGCAACAGTTTTTGAGATTTTGTTCAAACAAACTCTGTGGAGTTTGGAAGAGAAGGATTTTTTTGGGTCTGGCGTTGAGAAACGCCAGATTCTTTTTTAGGGTTTTGTCGCTCACACGAGAAAGATCCCGTCCTTTGGGATAGAATTCCCGTAGCAATCCATTTAGGTTTTCATTCGTTCCCTTCTGCCATGCACAATAAGGATCGGCAAAGTAGACGGAACAATGCAATGCCTCTTCTATCTCTCTCCAATGGGAAAACTCGCTCCCTCGGTCACAAGTAATCGTCTTTACTGCCCCCTTGGGGAAGTTGGGATAGCGCGGTAATCACTGCCTTCGCCATCGTTTCCCCGTTTCTGTTCGGAATCTTAATTGCAATGTAAAACCTCGTTTTTCTCTCTGCAAGCGTTGCAAAACATGCTTTGCTCTTCCCTTGCCCGCTCACCACCGTATCCGCTTCCCAATGTCCGAACTCTTTTCGTGTGTATACACTCTTATCTCTTTTCCGTATGCTCTTCCCCGTCGTGAACCTTCCGCCGTTCCCGAGCCGTTTCCTCGTCTTTCCCTTCCTTCGCAGTTTCTTTACATCTCCCTTCGCCACATATCCCTCATAAAGCCAACGGTAGATCGTCTTAAAAGAAGGCATCTTTAACTCACACGGGGTTTTTGAGATTTGTTCGGGTGACCATGTCAAGGATAACTTCTCCGTGATATAATCCGTGACTTCCTTTTCCCAAAACATTCCTCGGTGGCAAAACGTTCTGCGGAACATATACTTCTTCTGTGCCGTGTGGGGATAATAGGTGTTATATTCATACCGATGAGTATAGTTCCTGCCGATCTCACGGGAAATCGTACTCGGACTTCGCCCCAACAATTCTGCAATTTTGCGAAAACTTAGCCCTTCATTATAGTATTTTCGTAGACAAGCGCGCTCTCCTATGGTAAGATGATGGTAGTTCATTCGGATCTCCTTGTGTTATGGTTTTGTTTCGCAGCTCTATTATAACACAGACTTCCGTTTGAACTACTTTTTTATCTCACCTGTTGCACTTGATAGTATAATTCACCGTAAACAAAAAGCGGGACGCAAGTTCAACTTGCGTCCCGCTTGGCGCAGAGAGTGGGATTCGAACCCACGGATACATCCCTGCATCACACGATTTCGAATCGTGCGCGTTCGACCGCTCCGCCATCTCTGCAACGGCTCTATTGTACACGAATCGGGAGAAAAACGCAACCGATTTCAAACGTCTTTCAAAAATCTTTTTTTCGAAGAGGGGGAAATAGAACTTTCCGCCTGATTTTTGAGGAAAACGAAAAACCGCTTGCTTTTTTCGCGCAACGGGGGTAAGATAGTCTCATGGAATATACGTTGATCACGGGAGCGTGCGGGGGGATCGGCGGGGCGTTCTGCGAAGTATTGGCGGAAAGACAGGAACCCCTCTTTTGTACGGGTCGGAGCGAAGAACGGCTCCGCGCCCTCGCTTTCTCTCTGAAAGAAAGATTCCCCGCGCTCGAAGTGCGCACTTTTCCCTGCGATCTTCAAAGCGAAGAGAGCCGCCTCGCGCTTTATCGGCATTTCGAGGAGGAGCACATCACCTTCAAGCGGCTCGTGTACGTGGCGGGCGTGGATACGCAGATGGCGTTCGAAAAGTACGACGAGAAGCGGATCCTCATGCAGACGAGGGCGAATTTCGAGGGGGCGGTCTCTCTCATCCGCGAAGTTCTCTCCCGCTCTTCTCTCGACGGAAATACGGAGATCCTGACGGTGGGAAGCGTTTCGGGGGTCTTTCCGATGCCCTATTTCGCGCTGTACAGTGCGACGAAGAGAGCCCTCGAACATTTCTCGATCGCCCTTCGCCATGAGCTCAAAGGGCGGGCGAAGGTGACCTGCGTGCGCCCCGGGAGCGTCCCCACGCGCAAGGATATCGTCGAGAACATTTCGTCGCACGGGGCGTTCGGGAAGATCTCCGTCTGTTCGCCGCGGAAGGTCGCGAAAGTTTCTCTCAAAGAGGTGAAGCACAACCGCCGCAAAAAGACGGTGGGGTGGGGGAATCGGTGCATTCTCTTTTTCACCCGTCTGCTGCCGCCGAGTTTGAGGGAGAGAGCGATCGCCCGCATCTGGAAGAGGACGGAGAAGGACTTCTTCGCGTGAAAGATCGGAAATCGCTCCGAAATCCTTTTCGGGGAAATTTCCCCGATCGAATCAAATTTTACGTCTCAAAAAAATTGCCCCCGCATAAGCCGCGGAGGCATTTTGTTTGGTTATTCGGGGTCCTTTTTGTTGGTCTCCTCGGGGGAGAAGTCGATCTCCATGTGCCCGTTTCGTTCGAGGAGGGTCTGGATGAAGTCGTCGTACCACTCTTCCTTCACCACGATCACCATATATTTCGTCTTGAAATCGTCGAAGTAGACGGTGAGTTTCCCCGTACTCTTGAATAGCTTTACCGAGAAGATGCTTTTGAGCGCGTACTTGGAGCGAATGAGCCCGAAGCGCAGGATGAGTTCCTTAGACGTGACCGTATAGCGCGAGCGGATGAGCATGGCGACGACGAGCACGGCGAGGAGCAGACTCACGAGATAGAGGAGGATATATTTGAGCCATTCGTAAACGGAGCCCAATTCGCCGCCTCTGAGAAATCCGAGGAACTGCCACGTCGTGATCCCGAAGCCCGCGGCGCAGAGCGCGAGCAGAAGAATGAGCACGGCGAGCATGGCGGAGGAGAAGCGGAAGGGGTAAACTTTATCGGGAAATTCCTCGGGGGTTTCGTTGTCCTTGGGTGTTTGATTTTCTTCCATGCCGTAAGTATAGCGCAAATTTCCGCAAAAAGCAATGATTTCGGAGATTTTTGTAAAACACTCGGGAAAGTCGCTTGAAATAATTTCACAAATCGGGTATAATGGGGACGAAAACAAAGGAGGGAACTATGGTCAAACTCATTCGACAGGGTGTCTATCTGGCGGAAGGGCGTCTCGTGAAGGAAGCGCAAGCCTTTATGACATCGGACAAGAAGTCCGTCGCCGAGAAGAACACTGTGACGTACAAGCTCATGAAGGCGCACGGCGGCAAGGGCGACGAGCCCAAACTTTCGGCGGACGGGTATTTTTCGGAGGGCGACGGCTGTGTGGACATCGTTCGGACCGCCCGCGCATGCGGTGTGGAGAAGTTCCCTCTGCCCGTTCTCTTCGGCGGAAGAAAAGACGCTTCTTCGCGGGAAGTGAACGACTTCCTCCTCTCCGCGGCGAAAAAATACGGCGGGACGTACGTTCCCCCGCACATCTCTTCCGTCCGCGAATTCCTTCTCGATCGCGTTGCGAAGTGCGGGCAGGTCTATGTTACGTCCGATCCCTCGCTCAGGTTGGGCGCGGTCGGCGTGCTCTCCTTCTCCGTTGACGGCTACGCCCTCGCCGAACTCGTGACGGGGCGGGCGGCTTCCGTCTCTTCTCCCGAAGTCGTCGCGGTGTATTTGAAGGGGAAACTCCGCCGCGGGGTGGGGGCGCGGGATATCGCGCTCTCCATCGTGAAGGCGACCGCGAACGGGTTCTTGAAGGGCTGTGTGCTCGAATTCGTCGGGCCCGCCGTCCCTCATCTCTCCATGGATCTTCGCGGCTCCCTCGACGGGATGCTCGCGGCGACGGGCTGCGCTTCCACCGTGTGGGAGACGGACGCTCGCACGCAGGAATTTCTGAAAGCCCGCGGACGGGAAAAGGATTTCAAGGAACTGCACCCCGTCCAGCCCGCCTTCTATTCGAAGGGGATGACCGTCGACCTTTCCCGCGTGGAGCCCATGCTCGCGCTCTCGGAGGAGCCCGCCGACATCCGTACCCTTTCGGAATTTCCGAAGGAAGAACAGCCTGCCGTATCGAAGGGCGCGATTTCGGACGGGACCTTTGAAACGCTCGCCGAATGCGCCGAGATCGCCCGCGGCGGGGTGAATGCCGAACTCACCGTCTGTCCCCGCTCTCTCCCCGTGCTCGGGGCGTTGGCGGACGGCGGCTATCTTTCGGCTCTCTCGGACGCGGGCGTGGGGATAGGTTCGCCCGTTCCGCACGGGAACGTCCTCTGCGACGACGAAAGCATGCTGAAAGAGGGGGCGTTCCTCATGGACGCTCGCTCGATCGCCGCTTCGGCGAAAGAGGGGAAGATCGTCTCCGCCATGGGCGGCGGTGCTCTTCGCCTCAAAAAGCCCCGCCTCTCGTTCGGTGCGTACGAGCATGTGAAAACCTTCGCCGCCGAACCCGAAGGGGAGCTCGCCGTATCGGAGAACATCTCTTCGGACTTCCCCGCCCAAGCGGGACTTCCCGACGACGTGCTCATTCAGATCGTCTCCAAGTGTTCGGACGCGGCCTTGAAGAGCGCAGACCTGCTTCCCGCCGAATGCGGGACTGCCGATCTCGAAAAATTTGCCTCACAACTTCTCATGAAGAAGGATACGGGCTGTGTGTTCCGCGCGTGGAAGGTGCGCTCGCAGGAAGAGGCGCGGAAAGCGTCGGGACTTCCCGAGGAAGTCCTGAACGCCCTCGGCGGGTTCGTGCCCTCCGAAGGGGCGGTGCTCGGGAGCGCGGTCCTCTCCAAAAAGACGGAGGGGGAAGGCAGAGCGGCACTCGCCCTCAAGGTGCTCGGCGGGGTTGCGACGGTGTGCACCGAATATCTCGGCGATTTCCGTTCCGCCCTCGTCCGCCAAGGCATTTTGCCCTTCCTCTGCGAGAAGCCCGACTTTGCGGTGGGCGACTATCTCTACATCGAGGGCATCAAGGATGCCGTCGCCCGCGGCGATGAACGCGTCGTCGCCCATCATTTCTCCAAGGGAAAACAGCGGGATGTCGCGCTCACCCTCGGCACTTTCTCGCCCGAAGAGCGGCAATTGCTCCTTGCGGGCGGATATTTGAATCGGCTTCGGAGGGCCCGCTGATGGGGCTCTCCCTCACCGAGACGGAAAAGGTCATCTCCCTTTCTCCCTATCCGCGCCCCGAGGTTTTGAGCGGAGAGGAGAAGGGGAAAGCGTGCGACGAACTCTTGAAATTTCTCCTGCGCGAACAGGGGATGATCGCGGCGTTCAGCGCGTCGTTTGAAAAAAAGCGCAAGCTCGTCCGCGGGTATATGAACCAACGGATGCCTCTCCCCATCCCGTCCGACATCCTCAAAGTGCAGGACGAACTCCTCTGGACGGAGACGACGGAGCGGGGCATTGTGCCTGCCTCCGCGCTCTCCTTCAACGAGCTCGGGATCGGGCTGTGGGAGGGGGACATCACCCGCTTGAAAGTCGACGGGATCGTCAACGCGGCGAACGATACGCTGCTTGGGTGCTTCCTCCCCGAACACAACTGTATCGACAACGTCATTCATTCCTGCGCGGGGATGCAACTGCGCGACGACTGCGCCAAACTCATGGCGGCGCAGGGAGGGGAAGAGGAGAGCGGCGAGGCGAAACTCACCCGCGCGTACAACCTTCCCTGCAAATATGTGCTCCATACCGTCGGACCCATGGTAAAGCGGGAGGTGACGGAAGAGGACAGGATGCGCCTTCGCTCCTCGTATATCTCCTGCCTCAATCTCGCCGAGGAGAAGGGGCTTTCCTCCCTCGCCTTCTGCTGTATCGCGACGGGGGTGTTTAACTTCCCCTTCGGGGAGGCGGCGGAGATCGCGACGGGGGCGGTCGTCAATTGGAAGATGAGGCACAAAAGCAAGATGAAGGTGCTCTTCTGCACCTTTCTCCCGCGGGATACGCAAGTTTATGGCGAGATCTTAAAGCGGCTGTAAAAATAAGAGGGAAATTATGCGATCGATCATTGCACTCGACGCGGGCACGACGAGCGTCCGCGCCTTTGTTTACGATCTTGATGCGGGGAAGTTCGTCCACCGCGTCCAACAGGAGACGGCACAGTCCTTTCCGCACCCCGGTTGGGTGGAACAGGATGCCGACGAGATCTTCTTCAAGGCACTGTACTGTTTGAACGACTGCGTGAACTTCGCGGGAGACATCGTCGGCATCGGTGTCGCCAACCAACGGGAGACGGTCGTGTGCTGGAACAGGGAGACGGGCAAGCCCGTTTGCCCCGCGATCGTATGGCAGTGCCGCCGCACGAGCGAGTACTGCGCTTCGCTCCCCAAGGAGATCGTAAAGAAGATCGAAGCGAGGACGGGGCTGTTGCCCGACGCGTATTTTTCCGCCAGCAAGATGAAGTGGATCCTCGACAATGTCCCCGAAGCGAAAAGGCTCCTTTCGGAGAACAAGCTCTGCTTCGGCACGGTGGATACCTTCCTCATCTTCCGCTTGACGGGGGAGTTCGTCACCGATCACACCAACGCCTCGCGCACCATGCTCTTCGATATCCATCGCCTCGATTGGGACGAGGAGCTGTTACAATTTTTCGGGATCCCGCGGGAAGCCCTTCCCCGTCCTCTTCCCTGCGACGCTCGCTTCGGCACGGCAACGATCGGCGGGAAGAAGATCCCCGTCGCGGGGGTGGCGGGGGACCAACAGGCAGCCCTCGTGGGGCAAGCCGCGCTCACCCGCGGGGGCGCGAAGATCACCTACGGCACGGGGCTCTTCCTTCTCTTCCATACGGGGGAGACGTGCATGCGGGCGGAGGGGATGCTCTCCACCGTCGGC
>CANPWF010000039.1 GCA_947581885.1 uncultured Clostridia bacterium | reverse complement strand
GAGCCAAGAGTGGGAGGGCAAGGGGTGCGTGACTTCCTTCAAGGGAGAGATGAGGGACCGGAGTACGGCCCTTCACCTCATTTCGAGCGTAGTCGAGAAATCTCGCACGGCTTCCTACTCTCATGTATGTTGCGAGAAGTGAGAGATCCTTCGACAAGCTCAGGATGAGGATGTAAGAGGGAGTAAGAAGGAAAAACGTTGCAATTTGCGGGGCGGGGTGGTATAATAGAGTACAGTATGAAATGCGAAAGTTGCCCGATAAGGTGCGGGGCGGAACGGTCGGAAAAAGCGGGTTCGTGCGGGGTGCGGGGGCTCGTCGTTGCGAAGTATTATCTTCATCCCTATGAGGAACCCTTCCTCTCGCCGAACGGAAAGAGCGGAACGGTGTTCTTTTCGGGGTGTTCTCTTCGGTGTAAGTTCTGCCAAAATTTCGAGCTCTCCCGTTCCAAGCGGGGCAAAACGATCTCTCCCGAAGAACTTGCGGATATCTTCCGTGAACTCGAAGAGACGGGTGCGGAGAACATCGATCTCGTCACGCCCGATCATCTTGTCCCCTTCCTCGTGCGGGCTCTGCAAATCTACAAGCCGCGGGTGCCCGTCGTGTACAATTCGAGCGGTTACGCCCTCGTCTCTTCCCTCGAATCGATCGAGCCCTACATCGATATCTGGCTCCCCGATTGTAAGTTTTTCGACCCCCAACTTTCCAAACGCTATACGGGAAGGGAAGATTATCCCGCTGTTGCGAAAGAGGCGATCGCCTTCATGGCGAAAAAGCCCCTTGCCTTCGATACGAATGGGCGAATGCTAAGTGGGATCGCCGTGCGGCATCTTGTTCTCCCCTCGCACACCGAGGACAGCAAGCGGGTACTCGACTTTTTGAAAACCGTTCTCCCCGAAAACGCTCCCCTCTCCCTCATGCGTCAATACACGCCGATGGGAGAAATCGAAGAGTTCCCCGAGCTCAACCGAAAGGTGACCGACCGCGAATACGACCGCGTGAAAGAATACGCCCTTTCGCTTGGGTTTTCCGCCCTCTTCGTTCAGGAAAAGGAGAGCGCGGACCCTGCCTTCATTCCGAAGTGGGATCTTTAATAACGCTCCATGATGTCGTTCTTGATGCGGACGAGCTCCATGGTGATGCGGGCGCAATCCTCGGGCGGGCACTCCTTCAAGAGCTCTTCGAGGGTCCGCACGGCGCGAAGTCTACGATCTTTCATAACGATAGTTTGAGAAAAAACCATGCTCCTATCCTTCGACAACGTTACATTCTCCTATAACGGCGAACCCGTGCTTTCCAACGTCTCCTTCACCCTCAACGAGAAGGAGCGCGTGGGGCTGCTCGGCGGAAACGGGGAAGGGAAAACCACCCTGCTCCGCGTCCTCGTGGGCGAACTTGTTCCCGAACAAGGGACGGTGACGCGGGGGAAATTCCGCATAGGCTACCTCGAACAGAGCGGGGGATTTTCCGCAGAGGGAACGGTTTACGAGGCGATGAAGGAAGTCTTTGCCGAGGACGAACGGCTGCTTTCCGAGCTTGCGCGGGTGCAGACGGCGATGGCGGAAGCGGACGGGCAAGAGCTTATAAGGCTTTCTTCCCGATCGGATTCCCTGCAAAAGCGGGTTGCCGCGCGGGACAGTTACCATGTGGATGTCCGCATCAAGACGGTGCTCGGCGGCATGGGGTTCGGGGACAGGATGGAACAGACCGTCTCCACGATGAGCGGCGGCGAAAAGACCAAATTGAAACTTTGCCGCCTCCTTCTCGAAGAGCCCGACCTGCTCGTTCTCGACGAACCCACCAACCACCTCGATGTAAAGACGCTCTTCTGGCTCGAAGATTTCCTCTCTTCCTATAAGGGAGCCCTTCTCGTCGTCTCGCACGATCGGTATTTTTTGGACAGAACGACGGTGCGGACGCTCGAACTCGAAAATGGAAACCTCACTTCCTACAAAGGAAATTACACCAAGTATCGGCAATTGAAGGCGGAGAAAGAACTTTCTAAGACGCGGGAATACGAGCGGCAGCAGGAAGAGATCAAAAAGCTGCAAACGTATGTGGATAAAAACCTCGTGCGGGCGACGACGGCGAAAAGTGCCCTCTCGCGGGTGAACAGGTTGGAGCGGATGGACATCATCGAAAAGCCCAGAACTTCGCCCCCGCCCCCGCGGTTCCGCTTCTCGTACGACACACCGCCCTATGAACGGGTGCTCTTTGCCCCCGATTTCGACTTAACGGCGGGCGGAAAAGTTCTTCTTTCCCATGTGAATTTCGAATTGAAGCGCGGCGAGCGGTGCGCGATCGTCGGCGACAACGGGACGGGGAAGAGCACCCTTTTACGCTTTCTCCTCTCCCGCGATCCCCATGTGCTGATTGGGCGGAACGTGCGGCTCGGGTATTACGATCAGGAGAACGCGGGGCTCGACCCCGAAGAGCGTGCGCTCGATGTGTTCCGCTCGCAAAACGTTCTCTCCTCGATGACGGACGCGCGGAAGCTCCTCGCGCAGGCGGGCATCGAGGAAAACGACGTGGAGCGCAAAGTAAAGGAACTTTCGGGCGGATTGAAGGCGAAGCTCGCCCTCGCCCTCTTGGAAGCGAGGCGGGCGAACGTCCTCGTTCTCGACGAGCCCACCAACCACCTCGATCTCCCCGCCCGCGAATCCCTCGAGCAATCCCTTCTCGCTTTCGACGGGACACTCCTCTTCGTCTCGCACGACAGGCGGTTCATCGAGACGCTTGCGACGCGCATCGTCTCCTTCGAGGACGGAAAACTCCTCTCCTTCGAGGGAAATTACACTGCCTTCACAGAGATGAAACGCAGCCTTCCCCCGCCCGAAAAGAGAGAAGAAAAAAGGGCGGAAAATCCCGCCCACCGCTCCCGCGCCGAACGGGCGAAAGAGGTGCAGACGAAATCAAAGATCCGAGAGATCGAATCGAAAATTTCCTCTCTCGAAGAGAAGATCGCCTCTCTCGATCTCCGCCTTTCGGAGGTTGCGGCGGACTACAAAGAGGTGCAAAAGGTCCTTTTAGAGCGCGAAGAGACGCAAAACGAAATCGACAAGCTCTACGAAGAATATGAGGTTTTAATAGGATAAACGCCCCGATTTGGGGCATTTATGCGTGACATAGTACTATGCAAAGGGCGGAAATCCGAAAGTTCCGCCCTTATTCTTCCTCTTTTCTGTTCTTTTCCCGCTCCCTCATCTCGATGAAGAAGGACGAAAGCACGTCCGCACATTCCGCTTCCATGACCCCGCCCGTAACTTCCACGCGGTGGTTGAGAAGGTTGGCTTCCGATAGTTCCTTGGTGAGGCTTCTCCCCTTCTGTTCGTACGCGCCGAAATAGATCTTTTCGATGCGGGCGTTGAGTACCGCCCCCATGCACATCGGGCAGGGTTCGAGGGTGACGTAGAGCTCCGCCCCGTTGAGCCTCCACGAGCCGAGCTTTTTGCAGGCGCGGTCGATCGCCCGCATCTCGGCGTGCGCCGTTGCCATCTGCAATTTGGTGCGCAAGTTGTACCCGCGGCCGATCACCTTTCCGTCGAGAACGACGACGGCACCGATGGGGACTTCCCCCCTCTCCTTCGCTCTTTTGGCAAGGCGGATCGCCTCGCGCATAAACTTCTCGTTCATCTCCATTCCTTGACGAGGCGAACGATCGCCTCTCCGCATTTTTTCGAAAGGTCTGTATATGCTTCTTCCCCCAAAGGATGGGGAAATTTTTCCGCCCCCGCTTCCACCGTGAAGGCGGGGAGCTTCAACTTCTCCACGCACCAATCCTTGTAGCCGCCCGCGGAATTTCTCGCCTCGCCAAGCGGATACCCCGTCGCGCGGGAAAGGACGTTTGCGATCCTTTTATCCCGCGCCGCCCGCGGAAGAGGTTGGTGAAATCTCCAATAGATGACCTCGCCCTTGGTGTGCCAGCTCAGCGTGAAATCGGGGGAAACTTCCAACGTAAAATCGCGAAGGGCAACCGTTTCTGGTTCGGAAAAGGGCGAAGGACCGATATAGTCGGCGGAAGCGGGATAGCGAACGTTGCTCGCGCCCGTCCCCCAACGAGCGTCGAAATTGACGTTGAGGTCTACCCCCCTCGCGTTCGCCTTCCAAAGGGCAAGGTCCCCGCCGATCGATCCGATGATTTTCCTCTGATTTGGCGGAACGCTTTTTATCCCTTGGGAAGAGATCATCGCGCCGTCGGGGTTGGCGAGCGGCACGATCCACACGCTTCCGTTCACAAGCCCGCGCCGTATATGTTCGAGGGCGAGGAAGGCGCAAAGATACTCCCGCCCGTGGATCGCATACTGCGAAATGCCGCAGGGCTTCCCCTTCCCGATCTTTATCGCGAAGACGTCCCTTCCGAGAAGGGAAGTTCCGATCACCCGCTTTTCGCCACGATACTGCCTGTAAAATTCTGCGATTTCCCCGTAAACGTCCATTCTTCAACGTATGCGGGGAAAACTATTTATGGTACTCCGCACCCGCGCGGATCATGCAGGCGCGGTAGATCTGCTCCAAGAGGATGACGCGCATCATCTGATGGGGAAAGGTGAGTTCGGAAAAGGAGACGAGTTCATCCGCCCTCTTCTTTACGTCCTCAATAAGCCCGCAAGAGGAACCGATGACGAAGGTGACTTCTTCGCCCGCGTCGAAGCAGTTCCCAAGCATGGAAGAAAACCCGACGGACGTGCGCTGTTTGCCCTCCGAAGCGAGCACCAAGACCTTCCCTTTGAGCTTTTTTGCGATCTCTTCCCCTTCCTCTTCGAGCGTTCGCCGCTCGGGAAGTTCGACGATTTCGAGCGAGCAGAACCGCGAGAGCCGCTTTTCGTACTCCGCGCAGGCTTCCCGCCAATATCCTTCCTTCAATTTTCCGACGCAGACGATATGGATCTTATTCATACGCACCCCTCGACGAGTTGCAGGATCCATTCGATCGCGCAGAGGATGACGCCCGCCGCGGCGAAGAGGAAAAACCGCGTACCCCCTTTCGCGCCCCGCGCTCCCTTCCGCTTCCCGCTAAGGAGTAAAAAGAGAATGGCGGCAATAAACGAGACCCCCGCGGTTACGACGAGGGCGATATATCCCCCGCCCGAAAGGAGCAACGCCCCCTCTTCGTTCAACCCCCCGAAGGCGGTGAGGAAGAGGATCAACGCATTGTTGCAAAGGTGGGCGAGCATGGAAGGGAGAATGCTCCCCGCGCGTAAGGCGAGAAGCGCGTAACACACGCCGCAAATAAATTGGTAGACGGTCTGTTCGGGGTTGTGGTGAAAGAGGGAAAAGAGCGCGCCCGAGATGAGGGTGACCGCCGCCGTGCTCCAACCCGACCGCCCCATCGTGCCCGTCAGTACGCCGCGGAATACGGTCTCTTCGAAGATCGCGGGAAGAACGGCGATGATGAGGAGCGCGGGAAGCAGGTTCCACCCCGCAAGCGGAGGCAGAAGATCTTCGGTGAGCGTCCGCTTGTATCCGATCTTTTCAAGCCCGAGGACGAACAGCCCGTTGAGTTCCCCAAGGCAGAACAAGAGCCCGAACTCCATCACGAGCACGACGACGAAATATGTCCATTTGCAGGGGGAATACGTCTCCCGCGGGGAAATCTTGCTCCGCCGAAAGTAGACGAGAGCAACGCCCGCAAAGCAAATTTGGGGCAGCAGGAAAGAAAGATATTTCGCCGCGGTGCCGTTTGCCGCGTTCATCGCCCCCAAGATGAGGGAGGCGACGAGGGATAAAACGGCGGGCAGGATCGCCGCGAGCGAATAGGTAAGCCCCGCCTCTTGCAGGGGGCGAAGGAGCCCCGTGTTGTCTTTTTCCTGTTCCATGTCCCCATTATACAGAATTTTTTCCGAAATTCCAAACAAAATCTTTGCATTTTTCGGAAAATGTTCTATAATGGTCGCATGAGGATCGTCGATACAAAGGAAATTACCGAAGTCGTCGCCCACATGGCGGCAAGGGCGGGCGTTTCGCTTACCGAAGCGTGCCGCTCTTCCCTCGAAGAGGCGAGAAAGCGGGAAGAGGGCGCGGCGGCGTTCGCGCTTCAAATCGCCCTCGAAAACGAGAAGATCGCGCGGCGGGAGAAGATGCCCGTCTGTCAGGATACGGGCATGGCGGTCGTGCTCATGGAGATCGGGCAGGACGTTTCCCTTCGGGGGATTCCCCTTTCCGAGGCGGTGAACGAGGGCGTTCGCCGTGCCTACCGTGAGGGTTCCTTCCGCATGAGCATTTGCGACCCGCTCACCCGCGCCAACACGGGTGACAACACCCCCGCCCACCTGCATACCGAGATCGTCGAAGGGGACAAGATCGACATCGTCTTTCTCCCCAAAGGATTCGGGAGCGAGAACATGAGCGCACTCAAAATGCTTACCCCCGCCGAGGGGCGCGAGGGCATTCTCCGTTTTGTCGAGGAGACGGTGAAAACCGCGGGTTCCCGCCCCTGTCCGCCCGTTTATGTGGGCGTGGGCATCGGGGGAAGTTTCGATTCGTGCGCCTTCCTCGCAAAGAAAGCACTGACGAGGGAACTCGGGAAAAGGCACCCGCGCGAGGACGTTGCTTCCATCGAAGAGGACGCGCTCGCCCGTATCAATGCCTTACATATCGGGCCGCAGGGCTTCGGCGGAAAGACGACCGCGCTCGGCGTGAGCTGTGAGATCGCCCCCACCCATATCGCGGGGCTGCCCGTCGCCGTCAACATCCAATGCCACTGCGTCCGTTGCGTGAAGGAGACGATATGAAAAGGCTCTCTCTCCCAATCTCCCATGAGGAAATCTCGTCGCTCCATGCGGGCGAAGAAGTGCTTTTGAGCGGGACGATTTACACCGCACGGGACTGTGCGCACAAGCGGATCTTCGAACTTCTCGATGAAAAAAAGCCCCTTCCCTTCCCCATCGAAAATGCCGTTATCTACTATGCGGGCCCCTGCCCCGCGCCCGAAGGAAAGGCTTGCGGGAGCTGCGGACCGACGACTTCCGTCCGCATGGACTCCTACGCGCCGCGACTGTTGGATTTGGGGCTTTGCGGCATGATCGGAAAAGGAGAACTCGGGAAAAGGACGGCGGAAGCGATCCAAAGGAACAGGAAGGTATATTTCGCCGCCATCGGGGGTGCGGGCGCGTTGTACGGCAACGCCGTGAAGAAGTGCGAATGCGTCGCCTTCCCCGATCTTTTGAGTGAGGCGGTGTATCGCATGGAAGTGGAGGATTTTCCCGTCCTCGTCGCCACCGACTGCATGGGTAGAAGCGTGTATTGAGAGGGGCGAGTGCGCGGCACCCGCACCTCATCCTGAGCGGAGCGAAGCGGAGTCGAAGGATCTCGCCCAACTCCATACGCACATGAGTGTTGGGAGGCGTGCGAGATTTCTCGACTACGCTCGAAATGAGGTGAAAGTAGCGTACACCGACCGCTATAAAATAACGCCATTCCTTATTCCTCGCTGTCCCCTTTAGGGGAAAGTGTCCCGAAGGGACCAAAGGGGTTGAATGCACCCGACACCCCCTCAGTCACGCCCCAAGGGCAGGGCGTGACAGCTCCCCCTCGAGGGGGAGCCGAGGGACGGGCGCATGAACTCCAAAAAATACAAAGCCCCGCTGCGGAAAGGCAGCGGGGTTTGTGTTTTGTATAAAACCTCAAAAGTCGCTGAAAGGGCTATCCGAGCCGCCGCCCGACGGGGTGCCGCCGTTCGAAGAGCCGTCCGAGTCGTCCGAAGGAGAGCCGCCGAAATCGGAGAACGGGCTGTCCGAGCCGCCGCCCTGCGTTCCTCCGTAGCCGCCGTTCGCTCCGCCGTATCCTCCCTGTCCGTTCCCGTTGTATCCGCCCTGCCCGTCGTACGGTCCGTTCATCGGGTAGCCGTACATCGATTGCGCCTGTTGCATTCTGCGGCGGCGAAGGGCTTCGTAATCGATGGGAGAATTCTTCCGCACGGCAAAGAGCACGAATCCGCGGAAGGGCATGATCGCGCAGAGGAAGGTCATCAAATAGGGTCCGCGGGCGTAATATTTTTTGAAGAAGGCGAAGAAGAGCACGCAGAAGAAGAAAATGAGCACAAATTCCCCGATATAGGCAAGGATCTCCACCACGAGCGAGAACGTCCAGATCTCATCGGGAACGAGCATTCTGCTCATTTCGAAGCCGACGAGTTCCTGCGTCTCGGGGTCGTTCAAGGGTGCGAAGTACTCCGGCCGCAGGGTGAGCGCGGTGGAGACAAGTGCCATGATCTCGATGATGACATACACCGCTTCAGCGATCGTCGCATACAGCCCCGCCCTCTTCATCTTGGTGCCGAATACGCGGGTCTCCCCCGCAAGTTTCCCCACCATGTAGGTGTTCGCGAAGGGGAAAAATCCGAGCCAACCGTGCCCGATCCCCGCCTTTTTGCAGAGCTTCATGATGCCCAAGCCCCCGAGCACGAGGGTGAGAATGAACACGCCCGCGGCAACGCCGAGCCCGATATACATGATGTTGCGCATCTCCGCGATGCCCTGTTCGAGGGAAGTGACGGAATCGATCCTCCAAAGTTGAAGGATGATCTGCGCAACGCCGAACCAATTGAAAAATTCCATACTTTCTCCTTATTTGTTTCCGAAGAGCGGAATGCCGTAGTCCACTTCTTTCAGGCAGAGCCCCGCGGCGGGCATCGTCTTGGCGAGGAGGGCCCGATCCCCCGTCTCGAAGGCACGGAGAAGATCTTTGGTCTCTTTCCCGCAACCGACGGCGAACAGCTCGCCCGCGAGGATACGCACCATGTTATAGAGGAACCCGTTCCCCGTGACGGTGATCGTGTAGATCTCCGCATTCAGTTTTTTCACGCGCTCCACTTCGACGGAATACAGCGTCCGCACGCTCGTTTTGGATGTGAAGCCCGAGGCGCGGAACGCCGCGAAGTCGTGCTCCCCTTCCAAAAGTTCCGCCGCCACCCCCATGCGGGAAAGGGACGGCCGTTCGGTGAGGCGGGCGGCGTAGCGGGAAAGAAGGGGCAGGGCGCAGGGAGCAAAGTAGGCAGTGTACACATATGTCTTGCGCTTTGTCTCCCGCGTAACGTCGAACCCGTCGGGTGCCGAAGTGCTTGCAAGCACCTTGCAATCGGGCGGAAGGTGGGAATTCAGCGAGGCGTAGAGCTTTTCGGGGGGGATCGCCGTCTCCCCTTCGAGCTCGCAGATCTGTCCCGCGGCATGCACGCCCGCATCCGTTCTTCCGCTTGCGATGACCCGCGTCGGTGCGCCGAACACGCGCTCCGCCGCCTCTTCGAGAACGCTTTGCACGGTGCGCTCTTCCCGTTGGCGTTGATAGCCCGAGAAGTGCGTTCCGTCGTATTGGACCAACAGTAAGTATTTCATAAGGGTGCTCCCAAATAGATTCTTATCAAAACCACGCCCGTGATGAGTGCCGCCCCCACGAAGAAGGCGATGATATCCCGCCACGAGAAGCGGAGTTTTTTGTATTTTGTGCGGTTTTTGCTCCCCATATAGCAGCGAGCGTCCATCGCGTCGCCGAGTTCATCCGCCCTGCGGAAGGCGCAAAGCAGAAGCGGGATGAGGATGGGGACGAAGGCGCGGACCTTCGCGATGGGCCCGCCGTGCTCGAAATCGGCTCCCCTCGCCTTTTGGGCGTTCTTGATGCGGTCGGTCTCTTCGGAGAGAATGGGAATGAAGCGTAGGGCGATGCTCATGATGAGCGCGAGCTCATGCACGGGGAACCTGATCCATTTGAGAGGGGTCAAAAGGCTCTCGATCGCATCCGTCAAGGCGACGGGCGTTGTCGTATAGGTGAGAAGGGACGAGAAGGTGACGAGCAGCATAAGCCTTAGGGCGAGGATGGCGGAGAAGATGATCCCCTCTCTCGTAATGCGAAGGATCCCGTAGCTCCAATACACCGTTTCGCCGCCGTGGAAAAGCACATTCAACAGGGCGGTGAAAACGAGCAGGAAGAGCACGCCCCGCACCGCACGCAGAACCTTCAACACGGGCACCCGCGAGAAGATGACGGCGAGAATGAGCACGAAGGCGCATGCCGCAAGTCCGTAGAAGTTGGTGCTCGGCGCGAGGAAGATCGCCACGATATAGGCGATGAGGAAGAGAATTTTGAGCCGCGGATCCAAGTTGTGCAAGAAGGATCGGGCGGGGTAGTACTGACCGAATGCAACGTCTTTCATGCCTGCCCTTCCTTCCCGCGGAGAGCCGCACGGCCGAGCACGGCGTTTATAAATCCGTCCTCGGTGAAGTCACATTCGATCTTCACTCCCCTCTCTTTCAGGGCTTCGCACAGTTTTGCAACGAGCGGGATATCCAGCCCGAGGGAGGAGAGCTCTTCCGTCTCGCGGAAAAGTTCTTTGGGGGGAGCCTCTTTTACGACTTTCCCCTCCGAAAACACGGCGGCGCGGGTGCAATTTTCGGCGATCTCGTCCATGTCGTGGGAGACGATGACAACCGTCTTGCACCAATCCCCGTGGAACTTGTGGAGAAGGTCCATCACTTCCCGTTTGCCGAGCGGATCGAGCCCCGCGGCGGGTTCGTCGAGAACCAGAATCTCGGGTTTTGTGACGATGACCCCCGCGATCGCGACCCTGCGTTTTTGCCCGCCCGAGAGTTCGAACGGGGACTTTTCGGCATATTCTTTGGGATCGAGCCCTACGGCTTCGAGGGCTTCCCATACCGCCCTTTTCACCTCTTCGTCCGAGGGCTTCTTCCCCTTTTCGGCGAAGTTCAAAAGCCCGAACGCAACGTCCTTTTCCACCGTCTCCGCAAACAGCTGATATTCGGGGTACTGAAAGACCATGCCGACGTGCTTTCGAAGGGCGCGGAAATCCGTCTTTTTTTCGGAGAGATCGAACTCCCCAACACGAAGGACGGGCGAAACCCCTTTCCCCTTTTTCTTCTTCTTGCGTTTGAGGGAAGAGGGAAGGCGAAGAAGCCCGTTCAGGTGTTGGACGAAGGTGGATTTTCCGCTCCCCGTCTGCCCGATGATGCCGTAAAATTCCCCCTCTTCGATGGTGAGGGAAACGTCGTCGAGGGCCTTTGCCGCGAAAGGCGTTCGCGCGTTGTAGATATAGGAAAGATGCTCGGCTACGATACGCACTGTACGATCTCCTCCGCAAGCGCGTCTACGTCGAGTGTAT
This sequence comes from uncultured Clostridia bacterium, assembly GCA_947581885.1. GTDB lineage: Bacteria > Bacillota > Clostridia > Christensenellales > Borkfalkiaceae > Gallimonas. The sequence continues at coordinate 1,019 of CANPWF010000039.1, read as the reverse complement.
CCGGAATTTGCATGCCCGCCGCCTGTAATTTCTTGCAAATGCTCCCGATCCGCGGCAGGACAAGATGATAGGTGAGAAGTTCGTCGTGGCGGGAGAAGATCTCGCGGGGGGTGCCCTGCATCACGATCTCGCCGCGGTTCATCACAATCGCGCGGTCGGCAAGCATCGCCTCTTCGAGAAAGTGGGTGATCATGACGACGGTGATGTGTTCTTCGCGGTTGAGGCGGGTGACGACTTCGCAGATCTCCTTCCTTCCGCGGGGATCGAGCATCGCCGTCGATTCGTCGAGCACGACGATCTTGGGCTTCAACGCAAGCACGCCCGCAATGGCGACGCGCTGTTTCTGCCCGCCCGAAAGGCGAGCGACCGTGGCGGTGCGGAAGTTCTCCATGCCCACCGCGTGCAGGGCAAATTCGATGCGTTTTTCGATCTCTTCCCGCGGGAGCCCGACGTTCTCCGCTCCGAAGGCGACATCATCTTCGACGATGGAAGCGACCGTTTGATTATCGGGATTCTGAAAGACGACCCCGACGTTTTTGCGAATTTCGTACACCGTCTTATCGGTAAGCGGGGTGCCGAACACTTCGATCTCGCCGCCGCTCCGTTCCAAAAGACCGTCGGAAAGCCGCGCGAGCGTGCTCTTCCCGCTCCCGTTATGCCCGAGGACGGCGACGAACTCGCCCTCCTCTACCTCGAAATTCAGATGTTCGATGCCGAACTCCCCCTCGCCGTACGAGAAGGATACATCTTTGAACTCGATCGCTTTCATGCACGCCCTATTATATCACCCCGACGTTTTTTTTACAATGAAATCGCGGTGAATTTCCGAAAAAAGTGTTGACGGGCGGGCTTTGCAGAGGGAGGAGCGGCACGGAAGGCTTATAAATCACGCCCTTCCTTATCCCCTCGCTGCCCCCTTTGGGGGAAGTGGCGCGGCGTTCTTCCGCGCCAAAGGGGGTGGACCGTACGGACTGCTATAAATACGTCACCCTGAGCCGAAGGGTCGTCTGCCCTTGACG
>CANPWF010000038.1 GCA_947581885.1 uncultured Clostridia bacterium | reverse complement strand
GGGAAGGGTATGTTTCCCTCGGATTCGCGCTGCCCATGTCCCGCTCGAATCCGAGGGAAACATACCCTTCCCTCCCCTTCAAAGGGGCGTTTCCCTTCCCGTAAATATGCAGAATGCGGGTGAAGGAAAGAAGTTCGTCCAAAGAAGTTGCGATCGCCTCGTTGAGAGCGGAGCACCCGCTTCCGCCCCCGAACACGAGCAGGACAGGCTTGTCGCCTTCCAGCCCGTATTTTTTCCGCGCCCGTGTCCGTTCGCCGCAAAGGACTTCCTTGCGGATGGGGGAGAAAACGCACTCGCCGTTTTTGAACAGGTTCGCCGTCTCGGGGAAGGAGGTGAGCACGCGGGCGCATTTCTCCGCGATGAGTTTGGTGCACAGCCCGGGGCTTAAATCGCTCTCGTGCGTGAGGACGGGGATCCGAAGTTTGTGCGCCGCCCACACGGCAGGGTAGCTCGCAAAACCGCCCTTGGAAAAGACGAGGTCGGGCTTTTCCTTGCGAAGGATCGCAAGGGCTTCCCGCCTTGCCCGCGCGAGGCGGGAGGGGATTTTGAGATTGGAGAGGGTGAAGGAGCGGACGAGCTTGGGGGTCTCCACCGTAAAAAAAGGGTAACCCGCCTCGGTGACGAGCCGCTTTTCGATGCCGCTCGTGCCCATGTAGGCGAGTTTATACGAGAAGCGCAGCTCGCGCATGATCGCAAGATTGGGCACGACATGCCCCGCGCTTCCGCCCCCGCAAAAGAGGAGATATTTCATAGAATCAGTATATTCCGACGGGGAATTTTTATTGACGCACCTCGCCGCCTGCCATAAGAAAGGCGTGCGGTACATTGTCGCCTTCCATGGGAAAAATGGAAATTTGTTTCCGATCATGTTCCTTTTTGTGCGGAAATCATTTTCGGGGTTGATTTCTGTTGACGAAATTTGATGAAACCCGTAAAATAGAACCAAAGGAAAGTGCGGGACTTTGTTTGGAACGACAGAAGCGTCTTTCCGAAAAATCAAAAAAAGGAGATAGGGATGTACGAATACATCGAGCGGTTCAAGCGTGCGGGGATGGGGCTGTTTGTGCACTTCGGGCTGTACAGTCTGTTGGGCAAAGGCGAATGGCAGTTCATCTATTTGACCGATGAGGAAAAGCAAAAGTACAAGGAACTTCGCTTCTCCTTCGATCCCGAGAGGGATTGGGCGGAAAAACTCGTGGAGACGGCGAAGTGTGCGGGGGCGCGGTATATCACCATCACGACGAGGCATCACGACGGGTTCTCCCTGTACGATACATGCGGTTTGAGCGATTTCGATACGGCGCACTGCTGCGGACGGGATCTCATCCGTGAGTTCGTAGACGCTTGCCGCCGCGAGAACATCCTTCCCTTCTTCTATCACACCCTCCTCGATTGGCACAACAAGGATTTCTACGACGATTTCCCGAAGTACATCGATTATCTCGTCCGAAGCGTAGAGATCCTTTCGAAGAACTACGGGCCGATCGGCGGGCTGTTTTTCGACGGGAAGTGGAGCAAACCCGACGAGGATTGGCAGGAGGACCGCATCTATGCGACCATCCGCAAGTATCAGAAGGAATGTATGATCATCAACAATACGGGGCTGAGCGAGCTCGGCGTGGTGGGACATCCCGAGATCGACAGCGTGACCTTCGAGCGCGGTGCGCCGTGCAAGGTGGATACGTCGGGAAAGCCCCTTGCGGGGGAGATGAGCCAGATCCTCAACGACCATTGGGGGTACGCCGCGGACGATTGCAACTACAAGTCGGTGGCGACTCTTCTCTCCGATCTGATCGATTGCAGGAAGTACGGCTGCAACTTTCTCCTCAACACGGGGCTTCGCGGCGACGGGACGGTGAATCCCGTCGATCGGGGGCTCTTGGAACAGGTGGGGAAGTTCATCAAAAGCAATCACGGCTTCATCTATGAGGCGACCCCTTCGGATGTTTCGGCGGACGGGGCGGTCGTCCTCCGCGGGAAGGACTGCTACTATGCGGTGATCAAGGACGTTCCCATGGCGGCGGACCCCAACGTCACGCGGGTCACGGACGGGAAGTACATCGTTTTCGATCGCCCCATCAAGAACGCCGTTTGGTTGGAGAGCGGCACCAAGATCGAGACGGAGGGCAACAAGTTCCGCATCGTGCCTTTCCCGTACGGGACTTCGCTCGTCTGCCGCGTCGCCAAATTCGAGGTCGAAGCATAAAAACAGGGTAGTTTTGTTGCGGAAAAGAAAGAAAGGCAGAGGAAAATTTGTCCGATTCGACCAAAAACAGGAAGAATTTTTGAAAAGAAAAGGGATTCGGAACGACAAAATTTCAAAAACAAAGTGAACGAAAATTGTGAAAATGCGCCTTTGAATGAACCGAAGGCGCATTTTCTTTGCATAAAAGTCGTGTAAAAGTGTGATTGCAACAAAATGACAATCATTTGCAACATCTGTTTCTTGAAAAAAATGAACTTTCTGATATGATAATTATGATAAACGGAAAAAATAGGGGAGAAGGGCGGCATTTTTTCTTGTCCGTCCCCGATGAAACCCGATAGGATCGAAAACGGAAGGGTCGGTTGATCGCTGAGATCTTCTCTTCCGCAAGATAAACGATGAAGGATGGGGAAAAATGAAGAAAGCAATCGTATCCGTCAGTGCGGTTTTGATGGTGCTCGCCCTCGTGGCTTCGATCGTCACCGCCGTTCTCGCGTATTCCAAAAAGACGTTGAAGCTCTCCGATCCGACGGCGGTCGCCGCCGCGCGGGATCAGGGAGTATTCGCGGAGAACGTCAACGTGCCCTATCAAAACGTCCGAGCGGACTACGCCGTGTACGTTTCGCCGACGGGCGACGATCGGAAGGACGGCACTTCAAAGGAAAACGCGGTGCGGACGGTAAAGCAGGCGCAACTGCTCGTTCGCAGTTACTTCGCCTCGCATGAGGACGGCAATGCCGTGATCCTCCTTTCCGACGGGGAATACTATTTCGACGCACCCCTCGCCCTTTCGAGAGAGGACGTGGGCGGCGGCTCCCTGTATATCCGCGCCGAACACAACAACAAGGCGACGATCAGCGGTTCCAAGATCGTCGATCCCTCCACCGTGATGGAGACGGTCGATCCCGCCCTCGGAAGGGTATGGACGATCCCTTGCGAGGAGAAAATAAATCAGCTCTATGTAGGAGAGAGCTACGGCATCCGCGCTCGTTTCCCCGACGCGGGCACCGAGTTCCGCGCCCTCAACACCGATAAAGTGTATAAGGAGATCCTCTTCGACGGCGATCTCATCTCCGATTTTCAGCCGAGCGACTTCGAAGGCGCGGTGATGACGGTGAACATCAAGTGGGCGGAATCCTATCTCCGCGTCGACTCCGTCAAGACGGAGACGGTCCGTATGAATTATACGGGGAATGGGGCGGAGCGCAACGTCGGGCGCGTCAGGATCCATTATGAGGATGTCTCCGTGTTCGCGCGGGGCGGGCTCGAGATCGATAACTCCTCCCGCTGCCCCTTCCACTTCGAGAACTCCAAGGCGTTCTTAAATCAACCGGGGGAATGGTATTTCGACGAAGAGGCGAAGGCGGTTTTGTATCTCCCCCGCGAAGGGGAGACGGTGGAGGGGACGACCCTCCGCCTCCCGCATACCGATGTGCTCGTCGATCTTTCGGGTTCGCTCGATCGGAAAGCCGTGAACGTCACCTTCGAGGGCATCAACTTCGCCTATTCCGCCAATTCCTATGTGGACGGGAAGGTCGGCGGGCAGGGGAACAGGAACGACAATCCCTTCCTCAAACGCATTGCGGGCGGCGTGAACGACGCTCGTCCCATCGCGGCGATCTCCTTAGAGAATGCGGAGAACATCACCTTCCGCGGCAACATCTTCACCTGCCTCGGCGGCGGCGCGATCGACCTCGTTTCGGGGGTGAAGAACATCACGATCGAGAAGAATATGTTCGCGGGCGTGGGCGGGAACGGCGTGCTCGTCGGCGCGACCTCGACGGATATCAACCTCGTAAGCACGGATGAGAGGACGTTCAACGTCAACATCAACACCGAAAACAACTACTTTACAGATATCGGGTGGCAGGAATACGCCTCGTGCGCCGTCATCTACAACTATTCGGTAGACAGCAAGATCAACCGCAACACCATCAACAACGTGCGCTACACCGCCATCAGCACGGGCTGGGGGTGGGATCTCACCTATACCCTCCGTCCGTTCTACAACGGTGTGGAAATCGGGCACAACAGGATCACGGGCGTTTGCAACCTGCTCGCCGACTGCGGTGCAATCTACACCATCGGATTGCAAGCGGGCATGCACATTCACGATAACTACATCGATTCGACCTATTCCTCCGTCTATACCTATCCCGACGATATGACGGGCGAGCTCGGGAAGATCTGCGCCGTGTGCGGGATCTACCTCGACGAGGCGAGCAGCGGGCTCAAAGAGGACGGTTCGGATTTCGTCGTCGAAAACAACTATGTCGGGCTCGAAGCTCCCGATAAGCCCTTCCAACCGCACAATGTGAGGTACTATTCGTTGAAGGAACCGAGCGCGGACCAAAAGGAAGAGATATACAATGCTTCGGGCGTGAAAGAGGACGGCTTCACCCTTCTTCCCAAGACGGCGGTCGTATGGGGCACGCGGACGGACAGCGCGACGGTGGCGACCGTCTACGGCGACGGGCTCGGCACGCGGCAGGATACCGCGCTCATTCTGAGAGACGGCGAGGGGAAACAGGTCCAACTTGCCGCCGAAGATATCCTTTCGTGGACGGATACCGCCGTCACCTTCAAGAGCGAAAATTACCACTCCGGCGAAGTGTTCGCCGTGAATAAAGACGGCAAGGCGAGCAATGCCGTCGTCATCACCCTCAATGTAGACAGAGAGGAGTGCATGACGGGGCAGTTCGAACGCTTCGGCGGGCTCTCGGGCATGGAGCGCGACCTGCAAACGCACACGATCATCATTCAGAAGAATCAGGTGGAAGTGAGCAGTACGCTCGGGGTGTTCTCCAAGTACAACGCCATCGATCAGGCGACCGCCTCCCTTTGGGCTTCGGCGAACGACGATCCCGACCCTTGGATCAAAGTCACCCTCGGCGGGAAGAAAGTGGATAAAATTCTGCTCGCTGCCCGTACGGACGGCGCGGACGATATCTCTTACAGGGTCAATCTCCGCATCACGGTCGAGATCAAAAAGAGCAACACGGAGTTTGAGACCATTGTCCTCAAAGATATCACGGAAGAGGATCACTTCCCCTCCAACGGCATTCTGACCATCGATCTCGCGAATACCGAGCTTGCGGGCAAATTCATCTATTCGGTGAAGGTGAGCAGGACGCATATCGGGGAAGTGGACGGCGTGAATTACGGGCACTTCCTGTGCCTTGCCGACATCATGTTCATTCAAGGGTAAGGGGGAATACCGTGCCGAAAGACAAAGCCGAAAAAAGAGAACGGAAAAAGAAATTCAACCTCTATCGCAAGGACGACGTTTCGTACCTTGCGATGAGCTTTCCCGTCATCCTCAAAACGCTGGTGTTCTCCATTCTGCCCCTTCTATGGCTCCTCATGGCGTTCGAGAGCTACAAAGGATTTTTGGGGATCTTCGGAAGCAAGTGGGTGGGGTTTGAAAATTTCGCCTACTTCTTCCGCTCCAAAGTCATTTGGCATGTCATTTGGAACACCATCTCGCTCAACCTGCTCTTTATCGCGGTTGGCACGCCGCTCACGGCGGTGATGGCACTCTTCATGTTCGAGCTCAAAAACAGGTTCGCCACCAAGCTGTTTCAGACGATCTATTTCATCCCGTATCTCATCTCTTGGACGGTCGCCTCGTACTGCATCGAGGGCGTTTTAGGGACGAACGGGCTCATCAACACGATGTTTCGGGGGATGCATATCCCCGCCGTCGATTTCTACAACACGGCGAACGGGAAGATGTGGCCGTGGATCCTGCTCCTCTGCAACATCTGGAAGGGGCAGGGATATTCGGTCATCATGTACTATGCGAGTCTGAGCGGCATCGACACGGTGCTCTTCGAGGCAGCCGAGCTCGACGGCGCGAACCGCTTCCAAAAGATGTGGCACATCTCCGTGCCCCACCTTCGCAAGATCATGGCGATCCTGCTCATCATGTCGATGGGGGGCATCTTCCGTTCGGATTTCGGTCTCTTCTGGTTTATTCCGAAGAACGATTCGGCACGCGCCCTTCTCGATACGACGGAAGTTCTCGATACGTATATCTACCAACTTGCGATCCGCGAGACGGATTACAGCTCGGGCACGGCGATCGGGCTCGTGCAGTCCATCGTCGGCACCGTCGTGCTTCTCGGGGCGAATTTCGTCGTGAAGAAGCTCGATAAAGACGCGGCGTTCATTTGAGGTATCTGCGATGAAGAAGAACAGAAAAATCGGCAGGTCCCTCGTATTCAACGTTTTCAACGTCCTTTGGATGACGCTGTTCGCGATCTACTGTTTGATCCCCATCGTCATCATGCTCTCGGCATCCTTCTCGAAGGACGAGGCATTGCAGCAGTACGGCTATTCGATCGTGGCGAGGGGATTCAACTTTCAGGCGTACAGCGTGGTGTTCATGAACGTCATCCCTCTCCTTCGGGCGTACGGCGTGAGCTTTGTGGTGACGGGCGGCGGGACCCTCCTCAACGTCTTTCTGACGGCGATGATCGCCTATCCGCTCTCCAAACCCCACTTCCGCTACAAGAGCCATATCACCGTGCTTCTGCTTATCACGATGCTCTTCTCGCCCGGGATGGTGCCGACGTATATCCTCATCACGCAGTATTTGAAGTGGAAGAATACCTTCGCCGTGATGATCATCCCGCAGATCGGCACGACGTTCTATATCATCTTACTGAGGACGTTCTTCAAGGAGATCCCCGCGGAGATCGGCGAGAGCGCGAAGATCGACGGCTGTTCGGCGTTCCGCGAATTTTTGACGATCAACCTTCCGCTCTCTCTGCCCGCTCTCGCGACCTGTTCCATCCTCGTCGCGCTCGGCTATTGGAACGATTGGGGCACGGCGTATCTCTATGTGGACGACAACAGGATGTGGAACGTGCAGATGCTCATGATCAACCTCGTGCAGGAGGTGGAGCTCTGGAAGAAGAACTTCGGGCTCCTCGCGGGGACGGCGAGCTCGGATTCCGTCGTCATGGCGACGTGCGTTCTGGGGACGCTCCCCATTTTGGGCGTGTTCATGGCGTTACAGAAATACATCGTGAGCGGAATGACGGTAGGGGCAGTCAAGGGGTGACCCTTCATCAAATAGAGAAAAACAAGGAGAAAAAATTATGAAAAGAGGAATGAGGGAAACGGCGGTGCTGTGTGCGGCGGTCCTTTCGTCGGGCATTGTGCTGATGGCTGCCGCATGCCATAAGCAGAGCGGCAACCAAGGGGACGATACGGTGCAGTATATCGTCTACACGGGCGGCGGCAATATCGACGGGGCGAACCGCGTCAAGGAACAGGTCAACAAGTATGTTGAGGAAAAACTCGGCTTCAAAGTCGAGCTCACCTACAACCCCTACACCAGCTATTCGGAAAAGCTCGGGCTCAAATTCAACAGCAACGAGTACTTCGATATGTGCTATACGGCTTCCCTTCTGACGGGCAACCCGTATTCGTTGCGGGCGAGCGAGGGGTTCTTCAAGGATATCACGAACGAACTTCCCGAATACGCCCCCAATCTCTATCAGTCGCTCGACAGCAAAATTTGGGACGCGGCGAAGGTAGACGGCAAAATTTACGGCGTCATCAACGAACAGATCTTCGCGCGGTGCGTCGGCGTGGCGATCGATAAGGAGATCGTGAAGGACCTTTCGATCGACGGGAAGCCCCTCACGCAGGCGAATATCGACGAGAACGGTTGGACGTACGAGAAGGTCATCACGGCGGCGATGGAGATGATCAAAAACGACCCCGCGATTTCGCAGAACGGCGTAGTGCCGCAGAGCACCCTCATCTTGGGCGATACGTACGACGAACTCTTCTTGCAGAACTATTCCTTCGACAACTTGGGCACGGCGACGACGTACCCGGGGGTCATCCGCGCGACGGCGGCGACGGACAACACCAAAGTCATCAACCAATACGATACGCCCGAATTCAAGCAGTTCGTGCAGTTCTGCATGAATATGTACGAGAAGGGATATCTTCGGAAGGATCAGACGGTCGACATCACCGAAAATCAGCGCGTCCGCCTGTGCGGCACCTATCGCCCCGGTGCGGAATCCGAGCTCTACATTCAGGTCGGCAGGGAATTCGAGCAGTTCCGTTTCGGCACTCCGCTCCTCACGACGAGCAACATCACTTCCTCGATGACGGCGATCAGCGCGAACAGCACCAAGGTCGATAAGTGTTTGAAACTCCTCGATCTCATGTATACCGATAAGGAATTCTACAACCTCATCGCGGTCGGCGAAGAGGGGGCGGAGTACGTTTGGACATCGGGCGAAATGGAGAACGAAGAGGGGGTGATGGAGGAGTACGAATATATCGAATACATCCCCGGCAACACCTATATGATCTACGCCGATTGGGCGTTCCCGACCATTTTCAACGCCTACCGCAAGATTTTCCAGCCCGCCGACCTTGTCGAGCGCATTCGGAAGATCAACAACGAGGCGGCGGTCTCTCCCGCCAACGGCTTCGCGTTCATTCCGTCGAGATCGGTCTCCAATTATCAGCGGGATTGCGACAGGGAGATCAGCATCGTCATCCAACAGCTCCTCAAAGGCACCTACTCCTCGGAGAGCACCGCCGATTCGATCGTAGCCGACTTGAACACAAAACTGCAAGCGAATGGGCTCAGTGACATTCTCGCCGAAAAACAGAGCAAGCTCGACGCTTTCCTTGTGGCGAAATAAAATGAGAAAGGGGAAAAATATGCTGAAAAAACTTTGTGGAAAGAAGGGGATCGCCCTGCTCGGCTTGACGGCGGTTTTCGCCTTGACGGCGGGCTTGGGAGCGGCGTTTTTGCCCCGTTCTTCGGCGCGTGCCGCAGGGGAGCCGACCGTCGATCTCGATTTCACGACGGACGACGGGGGCGTGTTTGAAGAGCACAACGGAACAAGTTGGACGGTAGAAAAGGGCGTTTATCACGCTTCGACGGCAAGCGCGATCACCAAGACGAAAGAAAAATTCGACCTTTCCGAAACGATCTATTTCTCCTTCGATTTCTATGTGACGGCGGCTCCCTTCGACGTATACTTCACACCCGACCTTGCAAACGGCGGATATAACTTCGGCGGCGGGTTTGGGGTCCATGTGTTCAGCAGCTCGTTCAAGACCCTCACCGTAAACGGCTACATGGATCTCGGTGCGTGGATCGGAGACAACACAACGTACTATGTAGACGGCAAGGCGCACAACATGAAGATCGCCGTTACATCGGAAGGGTTCTCGGTCTTTGTAGATAACACTTCGGTCTCGTTCGGCACCAATAAAGGTTCGTTGTCCGTTATACCGTTTGAAGGGATAACGGGGTTGGATTCTGGAAATCAGCCCATTACAGGATTTAACGAGACGAAGCAAGCGCAGGTCTGTTTTAAGGCGGCGGATACGACTTCGTACATCGATAATTTCAAGGTAAGCAATACCGACATCGATTACGTTCCGCCCGTACAGCCCGAGATCCCCGAGGAGCCCATCGACCTCGACTTCGCGGCGGACGACGGCGGTGTGTTTGAAGAGCAAGCCTTCGGCGGTTGGGTCGTCGGAAACGGCGCGTATCATCCCGCGCAAGCCGCTACGTCCGAGGGGAAGTCGATCGCCAAGACGAAAAGATCGTTCGATCTTACCAAGCCGCTCACGATCTCCTTCGATTTCTACGCGGAAACGCCGAACTTCGATGTGTTCCTCGCGCCCGCATTCGGTTGGAACGAGGGCGACGGGTTTACCGTCCGCGTGTGTTTCAATACAGCCGATGCCGATAGATTGAATATATGCACCGCCATAGATGGGCAAGGATATCTTGGCGACTACGTAGGAAAATTCAGCGGCGGAAATGCGTCGCACAATATGAAGATCGACTTCGACGGTACCGCGTTCTCCGTTTATATGGACGGTGCGGAAACGCCCGTCGAGTTCAATAACGGGGCAGGTACCTCGATCTCGCTTGAAAAGCTCGCCAAATTGAATGAAGAAAAGAAGGCGTTCATCTTTCTCCGCGCGACGGAAACGGCTTCCTATATCGATAACTTTAAGGTGACGTTCCCTTCCGCGCAGCCCGAACCGCCCGAACCCCCCACGCCCACCGACCCGATCGATCTCGATTTCGAATCCGACGACGGCGGGAAGTTTACCGCAACGGGCGATACGTCGGGTTGGACGGTAAAGGAAGGGAAATACTATCCTGCTGCGAATTTTGCCGCGACCTATCTCTCGCAGGCGATCGATCTCACAACGACGACGTACATCTCCTTCGATTTCTTTGTCGATCACGGCTCCTTCGACCAAGCGGAAGGATTTTTCAGTGCCGCACTTTTGCCCGATGCGTCCGATATCAGGAGCGGGTTCGGCATTCACTGTTACTATTCGTACGGTGCGGCTGTTCTCACGGTCAACGGCGCGGGGCTCGATAAGAACGTATGGATCCAAGACTATATGTTCAATTGGGACGACGGAAAGGTGCACAACCTCAAACTCGAATTCACAGGAAAGAGTGCGTATTTTTGGATCGACAACACGGCTGTCACCAACGGATCGGGAACGACCGAATTCACCAACACGATCGCAGGGGATACGGCTTACTTCGCCCTGCAAGCCGCATCGGCGGACTGCTTCATCGATAACTTCAAGGTAAGCCCCGAGGATATCGAATACGTCGCGCCCGTACAGCCCGATTTGCCCGAGCCGCCCGAACCTTCTGCCGAGCCCATCAAGCTCGATTTTACGGCGAAGGCGGACGGGGAAAAGTTCGCCGTGGCGGGAGCGGGCGGTTGGACCGTCGACGGCGGAAAGTTCTATCCCGCACAAGACTATGGCGCGACCTATCTTATACAGCCCATCGACCTCACCAAGACGACGTACATCTCCTTCGATTTCTTGGCGGCAAAGGGGACGTTCGATCCGTCGATCGCGCAGTTCAACATCGCGCTCTTGCCGAATATCTCCGACCTTACCAGCGGCTTCGGCATCCACTGCTACTATTATGAGGGGGCTTCACAGGTCCTCACGATCAACAGCGGCGGACTCGAAAAACTCGGATGGATCGCGGACTATCCCTTCGATTGGAACGATAACCGCGAGCACGATCTCATGATGAGATTCGGCGACGGTACGGGTTCGTTCCGGATCGACAACACCCTCATCGCGGCGGAAGGAACGACCGAATTTTCCAACCCCATCAGCGGAAATACGGCGTATCTTGCCATTCAGGGGTATTCGGCGATGAGCTCGATCGATAACTTCGAACTCAGCTTCGAGCCCATCGAATATGTCGCTCCCGAAGAGCTCCCCACGCTTCAACCCTGCCGCGATGAATTCACAGAGGACGCGGGTAACTTCGTCGTGGGCGGAAACGACGGTTGGCAAGTATCGGACGGGGCGTTCGCTCCCGCGAGAGCGTGGTCGGCAACGCAGTACAAACATCGGATCCCCCTCACAGGGGAGTGCACGATCACCTTCGATTTCGTGTCGAAAGGGGAGCAGGACGGCTCGCCCGTCGCGGGGGCACAGTTCAATTTCGGGCTCGTGCGCGGACCTGCGGCGGCGGACGGGACGGGCGTTCCGAGTACCGCCCTCGCTCTGCACCTGTATCGGGAAGCCTCCGTTCAACTGCGGCTGAGCAACTTCTTCGGCGACGTTACGTCGAGGCAGATCGCCGATCCCGTCGTCCACGATTATTTCGACGGCGAAGTGCATCGGGTGAAACTCGTTGTAAACAGCGGAACGATCTCCGTCGTCATCGATAACGAGGTGCTTTTCAGGGGAATTCCCCTCGACATGGACGCGGCGTACTTCACCGTCCAATCCTCGACGGCGGATACGAGGATCGACAACTTCTCGCTCACCGCGGGGGGCGGATTCCCTCGTGATGCCCGACGGCTCGAACGACATCTCTTCCCGGCCGCCCGCAACGCCCGAAAACAACGCGCCGGAGGAATCCAAGGCAAAGCCCGATTCGACGCTGAACACGGTTGCGATCGTGTGCGGCGCGGTCGCGGCGGCGATGCTCGCGGTGCTCGTGACGGTGCTCGTTGTCATGCGAAAACGCAAATTCTGATTTCAGAGGAGTAATAAAACCATGCTAAAAGTAATGCTCGTATCCTATGGATTCCGCTGCAAGCTGTACGGGGACTTTGCGGCGGCGACGGAAGGGGTGGAGATCTCGGCGGTCGTCGAACCCAACGACTTTCGGAGAAATGTTGCCAAAGAGAAGTACGGCATTCCCGAGAAGATGTGCTTCAAGTCGGTAGAAGAGGCGATCGCGGCGGGGAAAGTTGCCGACTGTGCCATCAACGGCACCATGGATGAGTTGCACTACGTAACCAC
>CANPWF010000037.1 GCA_947581885.1 uncultured Clostridia bacterium | reverse complement strand
TTCCCCGAGATCGACATACTACGGCAACGTGCAGAAGGATATCTTCTATCAGCGGGTGCGCGGGTACGATTCCTGCCTGCAAATGGCACTCTTCGATGAGGACGTCGACGAGAGCGTGTACCGCAACCTCGTGGAGATCGTCCGCGAATATGCCCCCGTCATGCACCGCTATATCGCCCTCCGCAAAAAGATCATGGGCTACGAGACGGCGTATATGTACGATCTCTATCCCTCGCTCGTCGAGGACGCGGAGCTCAAACTCTCCTATGAAGAGGCTTTCGATCTCTGTTTGAAGGGGCTTGCTCCTCTCGGGAAGGAATATCTCGAGATCTTCAAGAAGGGGAAAGACGATCGGTGGATCGATGTCTGCGAGACGGAAGGCAAACGCAGCGGGGCGTATTCGAGCGGCGCGTTCGGCGTGCACCCGTATGTGCTTTTGAACTATCAAAAGACGACGCACAACGTGTTCACCATCGCCCACGAGATGGGGCACTCCATCCATACCTACTTCTCGAACGCCAACCAGCCCATGGCAAAAGCGGAGTATAAGATCTTCGTTGCGGAAGTGGCGAGCACGGTCAACGAGGTGCTTCTCCTCAAATATCTTCTCAAGACCGCGCAGGACGAAAAACTCAAAAAGTACCTCTTGAACTACTTCTTGGATATGATCCGCACGACGCTCTTCCGCCAGACGCAATTCGCCGAATTCGAGGAACGGGCGCACGAGATGGCGGAAGGGGGCGAACCGCTCAATAAAGACAATCTCTCCGCACTCTATAAGGAACTCAACGAGGCGTACTACGGTCCCGCCGTCGTGCACGACGGCAATATCGCCATCGAATGGGCGAGGATCCCGCACTTCTATACCTCGTTCTATGTCTACAAGTATGCGACGGGCATCACCGCCGCGATCTGCATCGCGAACCGCATTCTGAAGGAAGGGGAACCCGCCGTGAAGGACTACATCAAGTTCCTCTCGGGCGGGTGCTCCACCGATCCCGTCTCCCTCCTGAAACTTGCGGGAGCGGACCTTACAAAGAAGGAGACCTTCGTCGCCGCGATGAAGGAGTTCGAAGATACGCTCAACGCCTTCGAAAAGACGGTATAAAGGGAAAAACAGCCGAAATACAGGGGTAACACTATGGCAAACAATCAGATGCCGCACAATCTCGAAGCGGAAGCCGCGCTTCTCGGATGCCTTCTCATCGACGAGAGCATCCAATCCGACCTCTTGGAACAACTCCGCGAGGACGACTTCTATCAGGAATCCCATCGCCTCATCTTGGCGGCGATGCGGGAGATCTACTATTCCCGCAAGACGGTGGACCTCGTCACCCTCGTCGATAAGCTCAACGCGCTCGGCACCCTCGATCGGGCGGGCGGGATGCGCGGAGTCTCCGAACTCGCCGAACAGACGCTCTCTTCCGCCAACTACAAGCAGTACTTCGAGATCGTCCGCCGCGACAGCGTCAACCGCTCCCTTATCCGCGCCGCAAGGGACATCGTGGATAATTCGATGAAGAGCCCCGAGGAGCGCGAGGCGATCGCCTTTGCCGAAAAGCAGGTGTACGATCTCTCCAAACAGGAGGACAACGGGCGGCTGACGGGCTTTTCGGACGGGGATATTCTCCAACAGGTCCTGCATAAATTCGAGGAGATCCAAGCCGACCCTTACGCTTACCGCGGGGTAGAGACGGGCTTTCGTCATCTCGACCGTATCACGCACGGTTTGCAGAAGGGGAGCCTCGTCATCATCGCGGCACGACCGGGCTGCGGGAAAACTTCGCTTGCCATGAATATCGTCGAGCACGCATGCCTCGTGAAAGGAAATGTGGCGGCGGTGTTCTCCCTCGAAATGCCCTATCTCGAAATCACCCAAAGGCTTCTCTGCGCCCACGCGGGCGTAAGCATGGAGAACGCTCTCTCGGCGAAGCTCACCCAAAAGGATTGGAAAAATCTCCTCCGCGCCTCGGATAAATTGCAGCAGAGCAAGATCTTCATCGACGATTCCTCCCGCGCCACCACGGCGGATATGCTCTCCAAGTGCAGGAGATTAAAGAGCGCGGTGGGGAGGTTGGACCTCATCATGGTGGACTATATCCAGCTCATGACGGGGGAAGTGAAGGGAAAAGATTTCAACCGCCAACAGGAAGTTGCGAACATCTCGCGCGATCTCAAACTCATGGCGAAGGAACTCGAAGTTCCCGTGATCGCCCTCTCCCAGCTCCGCCGCTACGAGAGCAAAGAAGCCCAGCTTTCCGACCTCCGCGAATCGGGCGCGATCGAGCAGGATGCCGATATCGTTATGGTCATCAACCGTCCCGATTCGGCTTCGCCCGAAGAGATGGCGAAGAAGAATATCGTCAAGGGGGCGGCGGAACTCAACATCTTAAAGCACAGAAACGGCTCGACGGGCAGGATCCAGCTCCGCTTCATCGGCGATCAGACGAAGTTTGTCGACATCGAATCGCAGAACGAACCCGACGAAGAGCCCGACCGCGTCTATGGCGAACTCGACGACGGCGACGAGATCCCGCTCGGCGACGAAGAGTAACATGGAAACGCAGATCCTCGGTCGCTCGCGCGGGTGGCTCGAACGGGCGGCGGACTTCATACAAAGGGGGGAAGTCGTCGCCTTCCACACCGAAACGGTGTACGGATTGGGCGCGAACGCCTTTTCGGATGAAGCCGTCCTCAAAATCTTTACGTTGAAAGGAAGGCCTGCCGACAATCCGCTCATCGTCCATGTGCATCGGGATTACGATATCTCCCGCCTCATCGACAGCGAACCGCCCTATGCGGCTGCCCTTCGTGAAAAATTCTTGCCGGGGCCGCTCACCATGGTGTACCCCTCGGCGGGGAAGGTCTCGAAGTACGTCTCCTGCGGCATGAACACCCTCGCGATCCGCGTGCCTTCCTCGCCCGTCGCGCAGGAATTTCTGCGGGCGGTGGATCTTCCCATCGCCGCGCCGAGCGCGAACCTTTCCAAACACGTCTCGCCCGTCACCGCGCGGCACGTCTACGACGATTTCAACGGGAAGATCCCGCTCATCTTGGACGGCGGGGCTTGCACGGGCGGCATCGAGAGTACCGTTCTCGACTGTACGGGGGAAGTCCCTCGGATCCTGAGGGAAGGGCTCGTTACAAGAGAGATGATCGCAGCCGTCGCGGGCGATTGCGAGGTGTATCACCCGAAAAAGGGGGAGAAGCCCAAGAGCCCCGGCATGGCATACAAGCACTATTCGCCGCGGTGCGAAACGGCGTATGTTAGCAGCGCGGAAGAGGCGATCGAGGTCTACGACCGCGAAAAGGAGAGGGGCGGCACGCCTTGCATCCTGTGCGAGAGCGGGCAAATTTCCCTTCTCGGAGATAGAAATTCGCTCGATTTGGGCGGAATCGGCGAACAGATGGCACAGCGGCTGTACGCCCTCCTTCGCAAGGCGGAGGGAACATCGTCGCTCCTCATCGGCATCGAACCGAAGGGGAAAGACGGCGTGATGGCGGGGGTGCTCAATCGCCTTCGTCGGGCATTCGGGAAAGAGTCATGAAACACAAAAAGATCGTATTCGTCTGCACGGGCAATACCTGCCGCTCCCCGATGGCGGAGGCGGCACTCAAAGCCGAACTCAAACGGAGAAAGATCCGTTGGTTTACCGTGCAATCGGCGGGGCTCCGTGCGCGGAACGGCACCCCGATGTCCCCCGAGGCGAAACAGGCCCTCTCCGAGGCGAAGATCCCGTTCGACGAGAATTTCGTCTCCCGCCGCCTCACGGGGAAGATGATCGAGGAGGCGCACCTCGTCATTTGCATGACGCAGAGCCACCGCGCCGAGATCGATTTTATCAACGTCGTCGATATGAAAACGCTCGCGGGGAAGGAGATCCCCGACCCGTACGGGCAGGGCATCGACGCTTACCGTATCGCGCTCCGCACCATCCGCGAATGTCTGCCGCGCGTGATCGCGGCGATCCGCCCCGCCGACGGGGAGAAGGAGGAATAAATGAAAATCGCACTCGCCTGTGACCACGGCGGACTCTCTTTGAAGAACGCTATCAAGGCATTTCTTGTTGAAAACGGCTACGATATCTCGGACTTCGGAACGGATAGCCCGTCCTCTTGCGACTATCCCGATTTCGTGCTTCCCGCCGCCGAAGCGGTCGTATCAAAGGAATGCGAACGGGGCATTCTCGTCTGCACGACGGGTATCGGCGTATCGATCGCCGCCAATAAGGTGCGCGGCGTGCGCTGTGCCCTGTGCACGGACGCGACCTGCGCCCGCCTCACCCGCGAACACAACGACGCGAATATGCTCGCCCTCGGCGGGGGGATCGTCGGGGAACACCTCGCCCTCGATATCGTAAAGACTTTCCTCGAAACGCCCTTCTCGGGCATCGAAAAACATCAAAGAAGGATCGAGAAGATCGCCCGCATCGAAGAGAAATACACCAAGTAAAAACCCGCAAAAGGGGAGAGTTTTATGACCAAAGCCCTTCGAGACAAGATCATCGAGTCTCTTACATCGATCCTCCCGATCGCTATCCTCATCACGCTCGTGAGCCTCACCGTCGCCCCGCTCTCTTCGGGCGCGTTCGTGCTGTTTTCGCTTGGTGTCGTTCTCCTCATCTTCGGGATGGGGTGCTTTACGCTGGGCGCGGATATGTCGATGCTTGTCATCGGCGAAAAGATCGGCGCGGCGATGACGAATTCCCGCAAGATTTGGCTCATCGCCCTGCTCTCTTTCGTGATCGGCATCATCGTCACCGTCGCCGAACCCGACTTGCAGATCCTCGCGGGGCAGGTGCACACCCTCGCCGACGCGACGTTTTTGGGAAGATATCTCCTCATCATCACCGTTGCGGTGGGGGTGGGGATCTTCCTCACGATCGCGATGCTCCGTATCGTCTTTCGCATCCGCCTCTCCGTTCTCCTCATCATCTTTTATGTCGCCGCGTTCATATTGAGCTTTTTCGTTTCGCCCGAATTCTGGGCGATCTCCTTCGACGCGGGAGGGGTGACGACGGGCCCGATGACCGTTCCCTTCATCATCTCGCTCGGCGTGGGCGTTGCGTCTCTCCGCGCGGGCAAGCGCGGGCAGGACGACTCCTTCGGTCTCGTCGCGCTCTCGAGCGTGGGGCCCATCATCGCCGTGTTGACGCTCGGCATCATCTTTCATGTGAACAACGTCGAATATCCCTACGACGTGCTCGACGAGGTGAACAACACCTACGGCGTTCTCATCCTGTATCTTCGCGGGTTCTTGACGTATATCGAAGAGGTCGCCGTCGCGATCTCTCCCATCCTCGTCTTTTTCCTCGCCTTTCAACTCATCACGCGGTCCTTTCGGAAACGCCAGCTTCTCCGCATTCTCGTCGGATTTGCGTACACTTTCTTCGGGCTCGTGCTCTTTTTGACGGGGGCGAACGTCGGCTTCATGCCCGCGGGCAGACAGATCGGCGAAGCCCTTGCCAACCTCGCGGGCGGGTGGTTGCTCATCCCCGTGGGGGCGTTCTTCGGGTATTTTATCGTCTCGGCGGAACCTGCCGTGCACGTCCTCAATAAACAGGTGGAACGGATGTCGGCGGGGGCGATCCGCCAAAGCACGATGAAGCTCGGCATGTGCGCGGGCGTGAGCGTATCCATCGCGCTCGCGATGCTCCGCATCCTCACGGGCATCAACATTTTATGGATCCTGTTGCCGGGGTACGCCGTCGCGCTCATCCTCACCTTCTTTACGCCGCCCATGTTCACGGGTATCGCGTTCGACTCGGGCGGGGTCGCGAGCGGGGCGATGGTCTCTTCCTTTGTGCTTCCGATGGCGATCGGCGCGTGCTATGTACTCGATCCCGCGGCGATCATGACGCAGGCATTCGGATGCGTCGCGTTCGTCGCGCTCACGCCGCTCATCACCATTCAGATCATCGGCATCGCCTATAAACGAAAGACAAGTTCCATCAAGCGGAAATTCCTCTCCGTGGAAGAGAAGATCGTCATGTACGAGGTGGATTGATGGCGGAAAAGGGAACAAAAGGGCATCTTGCGCAGTCGGTCGGCGCACTCTTAAAGACGAATATTTTGGGGAAGGGGTCGCAAAAACCCGAACCCTGCCGCCCGAAACTCTTGGTGAGCGTCGTCAACCGCGGTTTGGGCGGAGAGGTCAGGGAGATCTTATCCGAGCTCACCGTTCCCCTCAATTTCTCCTTTGTGGGGCAGGGGACGGCACGCTCGCACATGCTCGATTATTTGGGCATCGGCAGCACGGAAAAGACGGTCATCTTCACCCTCTTTCCCGAGAGGGACGAACTCGCCGTCCTCCGCAGGCTCCGCACACAGATGTCGCTGTATCTTGCGGGAAGAGGGATCTCCTTCACCGTTCCGCTCACGGGGATCTCGCAGATCGTCGCAAACGGGCTCACGGGACAGACGGGAACAGGCAAACAAGCCGAGGGAAAAACGATGAAACATTCCGAACGGAAATATCAACTCATCATCGCGGCACTGGATGCCAACCGCATCGACGAAGCCATGGATGCCGCACGGGAAGCGGGGGCTTCGGGCGGAACGATCGTCCGTGCCCGCTCGGCGGACAACGTCAAGGCGGAGCAGTTCATCGGTATCACGCTCATGCAGGAACAGGAACTGCTCATGATCCTCGCAAAGAACGAACAGGCTCCCGTCATCATGGAAGCGATGTCCGAAAAGGTGGGGGTCAAGACGGAAGCGGGCGGCGTGATCTTCTCCCTTCCCGTCGACAGGACGGCGGGCATTGCCGCCGAGGGCGAGACGGAGAGCGAGCAAGAGGACAAAAAGGATGCAAAGTAAGCGGATCGTCGCGATCGGGGGCGGGGAAATTCGCTTGCACGAGACGCTTGCGATCGATTCCTACCTTGCGGAAGAGGCGAAGCGTGCGGCGGGGGAGAGGCGTGCCTGCGCCCTGTTTGTTCCCACGGCGAGCCACGATTTTCTGCCCTACTACAACACATTTCATAAGATCTACACGGGCATGTTCGGGTTAAAGACGGACGTCGTTCTCGTATGCGATCGGGAGTTCGATTTAGAGAAGATCGAGGAGAAGTTCAAGAAAGCGGACCTTATCTATGTCGGCGGCGGGAATACCGTTTTTATGCTCGAAACATGGCAAAAGACGGGGCTCAACCGCCTGATTTCGGAGGCTTACGAGAGGGGAAAACTCCTCGCGGGGCTCTCGGCGGGGGCGATCTGTTGGTTCGGGGAGATGTATTCGGACTCGGTTATCGAAGGGGAATACGCGATGCACCGCGGCCTCGGGTGGTTGCAGGGAAAAATTTCTCCGCATTACAACGAAAGAACGCTTGACTTTGACCGTATCGTGATGTATAATAAATTTCGCGCTTGGGGGTTGGAAAACGGTGCCGCTCTCGAATTTGAGGACGGCGTTCCCGTCAAAACAATTTCAAGCGGCGGAAAGGTCTTTTGGCTCGACGGCACGGGCGATATGCTCGTCAAAACAGAGTTCCGAAAGCCTTAAATAGCAAAAGCGGACGTGGCGAAATTGGCAGACGCGCAGGTTTCAGGTTCCTGTGGGAGACCGTGGGGGTTCAAGTCCCTTCGTCCGCACCAAAACCGTAAAACGGTGCAAACGGTTGCCTTCGGGCAACCGTTTTTGCAATATAGGAGGGGAATATGCTCGTTGTCTCTTCGGAAGAGCTCATCGGAAAAACGCCCTTGCTCGAAGCAAAGAGGGTAGAGAAAAAGTTTTCCCTCAAAGCCCGCCTTCTATTGAAGCTCGAAGGATTCAGCCTCGCGGGTTCGGTGAAGGACCGCGCCGCACTTTTCATGCTCGAAGGGGCGGAAAAGGCGGGGAAACTCTCCGAAGGGGGCACCGTCATCGTGCCGACGAGCGGCAACACGGGCATCGCACTCGCCTGCATTGCCGCCCTGAAAGGATACCGTGCCGTTGTCGTCATGCCCGATTCCATGAGCGCGGAGCGGACGAAACTCGTGCGGGCGTACGGGGCGGAAGTTATTCTCACCCAAGGTTCTCTCGGCATGAAGGGAGCGATCGAGAAGGCGGAAGAGATCGTAAAAAATCGGAAGGGGATTCTTCTCGAACAGTTCTCCGATCCCGCCAACACGGAGGCTCATTTTCGCACCACAGGTCCCGAAATTTGGGAAGATGCGGACAATATTGACTGCTTTGTTGCGGGCGTTGGAACGGGCGGAACCTTGATGGGTGTGGGAAAGTTTCTCAAAAGCAAAGATCCGAATATCAAGGTTGTTGCCGTCGAGCCCGAAGATTCCCCCGTCCTTTCGGGCGGAAAGGCAAAAAGCCACCGTTTGCAGGGGATCGGCGCGGGGTTTGTTCCCGATCTTTTGGATCTTTCCCTTATCGATGAGATCTTTCGCGTAACGACGGAAGAGGCGTTTTCTTCCGCGCGAATGCTCGCAGGGACGGAAGGGGTGCTCGTCGGCATCTCGTCGGGAGCGGCTCTTTTTGCCGCGATCTCGCTCTGTTCCCGCGAGGAATTTTCGGGGAAGAGTGTCGTCGCGCTCCTGCCGGACACGGGAGAGAGGTACCTCTCAACAGAACTTTTCGAATAGAAAAGGGCTCTCCGATCGGGAGAGCCTCGAATTTTATTTGAATGCCTCGCGCGCCTCGCGGTCCATTGTGCGCCCGATGTCCCGATCCTTCAACGCCTGCTTCTTATCGTAGGTGTGTTTGCCTTTGCAGAGAGCGATCTCCGCTTTCACGAGCGCGTCCTTGAAATATACGCGCAGAGGCACGAGGGTGAAGCCTTTCTCGTTCACCTTTCCAACGATGCGGGAGATCTCCGCCCGATGCAATAAAAGCTTGCGGTCCTTTCTCGAATCGCGCGTGGAAAACGCACCGCTCTTGTCGTAGACGGCGATGTGCATGTTTTTGAGGAAAACTTCCCCGCCGCGCACTTCGCAAAAGCTCTCCGAGAGGGAAGCCTTGCCCGCGCGGAGCGACTTCACTTCGCTCCCTTCGAGCACGATCCCCGCCTCGAATTTCTCCTGAATGAAGTATTCGAAGGAAGCCGATTTGTTGACTGCGATGATTTTCATGATCAATTTACCTTTCCGAGAAGGGAAAATCGGACTTTTTTGGAGCCGAGGTCGACCGAGTCCACCGTCACTTTTACGCTCTCCCCGATCCGATAGGAGACGGACGGCCCGCGCAGAAGAAACTGCTCTTCGTAGAATTCGTACTCTCCGTACGGCAGCGTCTCGATGGGGACGAAGCCCTCCGCGCCGTTTTCGAGTTCGACATACAGCCCGAACGCCGTCACGCCCGAAATGACCCCTTCGAACGTTTCGCCCATCCGTTCGTGCATGTAGGCGGCGATGTAGAGTGCGTCGACTTCCCGTTCCGCGTCCGCCGCGTTCCGCTCGCAGGCGGAAGATCGTTTCGAAGCCTCTTCCACAAAGGAAGAAAAGCTCTCCACTTCGGCAGAACTTGTCAGCGTCGCCTTGACAATGCGGTGCACGCAGAGGTCGGGATAGCGGCGAATGGGGGAGGTGAAGTGGCAGTAGCAGGGCGAAGCGAGCCCGAAATGCCCCACGTTGACGGGGGAGTACACCGCCTTCATCATCGAACGCAGCATGATGCGGTTGACGACGGGATAGAGAGGCGAACCTTCGAGCGAATGCAAGAGATCGCGGTAGGTCGCGGGGGTTACGCGGGCAGGGTCGAACGAGGTATTGATGCCGATCTCCTGCAAGAAGGTGAGAAATCCCTGCGCTTTCTCCTCGGTGGGGCACTCGTGCACGCGGTACACAAAGGGAACGCCCTTTTCCGCCATGAGGGAAGCGACGCTCTCGTTGGCGAGCACCATGAATTGCTCGATCATCTCATGGGCGATGTTCCGCCCGCAGGAGGGGATCTTTATCTCCCCGTTTTCGTATAAGATCTTCGTCTCGCGGATATCGAGGGAGACGCTTCCGCGCCTTTCTCGGGCTTCCTTTAAGATCTCGGTGAGCTCGACGGCATCCGAGACGAATGCAAGAAGATCGGGGAATTTTTGCTCCGCCTTCCTATCGCGGTCCGCAAGTGCCTTCATCTCTGTGTACGTCATGCGGTGGCGGGAACGGATATAAGAGGGGACGACCCGCTTTTTTATCACGTTGCCCTTTCCGTCCACCGTCATGAGACAAGAGAGGGTGTAGCGAAGTTCGCCTTCGTTTAACGAACAAATGCCGTTGGAGAGAGCCTTCGGGAGCATCGGAAGCACGCGGTCGGGAAAATACACGCTCGTCCCGCGCTTGAACGCTTCCCGATCGAGGGCGGATCCCCGCGGAACGTAGTGCGAAACGTCGGCGATATGCACGCCGAGCTCGAAATTTTTCCCGTTCCGTTTGACGGAGATCGCGTCGTCGATATCCCGCGTATCCTCGCCGTCCACGGTGACGATGAGCTCATCGGTCAGGTCCAACCGATCGGGAGTAGGGTCGATAGAGTAATGCAGAACGCGCTCGGCGGCCCGCTCGACTTCCTCGGGGAAGGCCTCGTCGAGCTCATGCGAACGGATGACGGCTTCCTCCTCCGCAAAGAGATCTCCGCCTTTGCCGATGATCTCCACGATCTCGCCGACGGGCGTTCTCCCATCGTAAGAGGAAATGTGCGCGACCGCCTTCATATTGTCCGCACAGCCCATGTTCTTTCCCGCGGGGATCCACACTTCCTCGGAAAATCTCTTCTCGTCCGCGCGGAGATATCCGCCCTGCCGTTCGCGGCGGTACGTCCCCACGATGCGGGAATACCCGCGGGAGAGGACGGCAAGCACCTCGCCCTCGTCCCCGTTGCCCGTAGGAAACGCGAGGACATTGTCCCCGTGCATGGCGTTCTTTACGGCATGGCGAGAGAGGAAGAGATCTCCCGAATTGTCGTCGGGGACGAAGAAGGCGAACCCGCGTTTGTTTCCGTTCACCGTGCCCCGCTTCGCGCCGAACTGCATCGCCGTTCCGTACCTTCTTCCCGAATCGCAGAGGAGTTCTCCTTCCCTTACGAGAGAATGCAACATCTCGCGTACGGCGATCGCCTCCTGCCCGCGCAGGCGGAGGGCGCGGCAGATTTCTTCCTCCGTGCAGAGGGCAAAGGAGCCGTCGAGAATTTTTTCAAGCAGCATTTGCTTGGCGGAGCGTCGTTTCATAAACTTTCAAAAAAGCGGGCAAGCATACGCCTGCCCGCTGTGTTTCGTTGGTTTTCAGCTTGCGGTGCCGAAGTTGAGCCCCCAGATGCCGGGGATCTGAAGGATGAAGAACACGATCGCAAGCACGCCGAGGACACCCAAACAAATATACGTCCACATCTTCAATTTCGACTCGATCGAGCGGCCCTTGTTCTTGCCGTAGAACGTCTCGCTCGAACCGCCGAGCGCGTCGATCCCGTCGGAGTTGCCGGGCTGCAACAGGATGAGGACAATGGAAGCGACCGCGGCGATCGCCATGATGACGATGAGAATGGTGATGATCACGTTATAGGCGGTGTACGCGCCTTCGTTTCCCTGAAAATCGTCTTTCGCGTAGGAAAGAAGGTTTGCGATCAGCGTGGAATAGTTCATGGATAGCTCCTTGACTTCAAGATACATAGGCAAGTATAGCACAATTCCCCGTAAAAGACAAGTTTTTTTTGGTATATTTGAAAAAATATTCTGCGCGAAGGAAATTTTTTCGGAAAACGCATAGAAACTTCTCTCTGCATTTGACTTTTTCCGCGCGTCATATTATAATGGAAGCATGGATAATTTGGTTTTGATCGGAATGCCGGCTGCCGGCAAGAGCACCGCGGGGGTCCTCCTCGCAAAACGCATCGGGTTCGGGTTCATCGACTGCGATCTCATCATCCAGAACGAAGAACGCGCCCTCCTTTCCGAACTCATCGAGAAGAAGGGGCCCGAGGAATTCCTCACCATCGAGGAACGCGTGAACGTCGGGCTGTATGCTTCCCGCTGCGTCATCGCGACGGGCGGCTCGGTCGTCTATTCTCCGACGGCGATGGAGCACCTGAAAACGCTCGGGAAGATCCTCTATCTCGAAGTCTCCGAGAAGGAGATCGAGCGCAGGATCCGCGGCTTCGAGCGTAGGGGCGTTGTTATGCGCGGGAAGGTCACCACCCTTCATCAGCTGTATGAAGAGCGGATCCCGCTGTACGAAAAGTACGCCGACATCATCGTGGACTGCAACGGACCGAGCATCGAGGACGCGGTCGAAACGCTTGCCGCCGCCGCAGTCTCCGTTTTGTGAGGATCCTCGTCTACGGCGCGGGGGCGATGGGCACTTCGCTCGGAACTGCCCTTGTCCGCAGCGGTGTAGACTGCGATCTCGTCACCCGTAACCTCCCGCATGTGCATGCCCTTCGGGAGCAGGGCTTTCACGCGCTCGCGCCCTCGGAGATGACGGGGGAGTACGACTATATCTTCCTCTCTACCCACCAGCGCGAGAACGCGGCGATCGCCCTGTTTTTGAAGCCCTTTTTGAAAGAGTACGGCGCGTTCGTCACTGTTCAGAACGGCTTGCCCGAAGAGG
>CANPWF010000036.1 GCA_947581885.1 uncultured Clostridia bacterium | reverse complement strand
CTCGTCTTTGAGGGTATTGCCGCCCCCGAGGCCATTGCCGTCTCCATGGTGGATATGGGGGATCGGATGCGCCTCATCATCCAGAAGATCGAGCTCGTCCGCTATCCTTCGCCCATGCCCAACCTTCCCGTTGCGGGGCTGATGTGGAAATACCGACCCAACTTCAAAGACGGCGTTGCCGCATGGATCTATGCGGGCGGTGCGCACCATACCGTCGTCTCGTCCGTCGTCACGGCGGAGGAGATGAAGGAGCTCGGCGAGATGTGGGGGATGGAAGTCGTCCTCATCGACGAAAACACCAAGATCGACGATTTCAAGCGGCAGCTGATGTTCTCGGATACCGTTTGGAAGGCAAGGAAATAAGATGTTCTTCAAGCGTTACGAATTCGGCGACCTCGCCGTCTACTATGCGGAAACGCCCGTCGAGGGGAATTTGACATCGGCGGGGCTTGCCATATACCCCGTCGGCGTAGAGGTCGATCCCAAAAAGCTGAACTTGCAGCCCATGGTGCAGGTCGCCTTCACGGGAGATCGTTCTCTTATCGACCATACCCGCGGGCTCACCATGCGCAACCACGATTCTTCCTGTTTGAAGATCGTGCGGCAGACGCAGTTTTCGAGCGGACAGCTCAACACCTACCTCACCGACGGGCAGGGCAACGATTACGTCCACCGCCTTTTATACGACAGGAGAACGGGCGTTCTCACCCTCAACGTGCGGTACGAAAACCATACCAAAACGACCCGTACCCTCGAAATGCTTTCAAGTTTTTGTATCTCGGGAATCGCTTCGCCCGATATGAACACCCGCTCCTTCCTTCTGCACCGCATGAAGAGCTCTTGGTCGCGCGAGTGCCGCCTCGTGACGGATAGCTTCGAAAGCCTCGCTTTCGAGCCGAGTTGGGCGAATTTCGTGCCCCGCGTCGAAAAGTGGGGGGAAGTCGGCAGTACCCCCAACCGCGGATATTTCCCGTTCGGGGCCCTCGAAGATCGGGCGAGCGGCATCACTTGGGGCGTTATGCAGGAAGCTCCCTTCTCTTGGCAGATGGAGCTGTACGAGGACGGGAACACCTGCTCCCTTTCGGGCGGGCCCGCCGATTTCGAAACGGGGCATTGGAGAAAGAACATCGCCCCGAACGGCTTTTTCGTCTCGCCCTGCGCCCGCCTTGCGGTGAAGAGAGGAGGGGTGAACGAAGTCTGCAACGCCCTCGTGCACGAGGCGGATTCCCGCCTGCATGTCCCCGCGGACGAAGAGGAGATGCCCGTCATCTACAACGAGTACTGTTCCTCATGGGGGAAGCCTACCGCCGACAAGGTGGAAAAGCAAGCCGCCCTTTTAACGGGGCTCGATATCGCCTATTTCGTCATCGACTGCGGTTGGTATCAGAAGGCGGAGGGCAAGGATTGGACGACGACGATGGGGGATTGGAACGTCGATAAAGATGCCTTTCCCGACCTTCGCGGCACCGTGCAGAAGATCAACGCCCTCGGCATGAAGGCGGGCATTTGGTTCGAATTCGAGATCGCGGGGAAAGACAGCGTCCTCTTCTCCTTCGAAGATCAGCTCCTGAAAGCGGGCGGCTATCCCTTGCAGAGCAAAAACCGCCGCTTCCTCGATCTTCGCCGCCCCGACGTAAAGGAATATTTGCAGGTGAAGTTCGTCGATTTCCTCCGCGAACACGGCTTCTCCTATTTGAAGATCGACTATAACGACAACTACGGCGTGGGTTGCGACGGGGCGGAATCCCTCGGGGAAGGGGGCAGACAGGTGGCGGAAGAGAGCCTGCTCTTCCTCGACCGTCTGCGCGAGGATGTCCGCGGGCTCGTCATCGAGAACTGCTCCTCGGGCGGCAGCCGTATCGAGCCGTACCGCATGAACAAGGTCTCCATGTGTTCGTTCTCGGACGCGCACGAATGCCCCGAGATCCCGCTCGTCGCCGCCAACGTCTCCCGCGTCATTCCCGCAAGGCAATCGCAAATTTGGGCGGTCATCCGAAAGAACGAACCCGATTCCCGCACCGTCTACTCGCTCTGCGCGGCGATGATGGGGAGAATTTGCCTCTCGGGCGACGTTTCCTGCCGCAAGAAGGAGAAATTCGCCGTCATCCGCGAGGGATTGGATTTCTACCGCGAAGCCGCCGAGATCGTCCGAAGAGGGGATATCACCCTCATCGACTGCAACGTGCCCTTCTACCGCGCTCCCGTCGGGCGGCAGATCTATGTGAAGGAATACAGGGAACGCAAGCTCGTCATCATCCATATTTTGGAGGGGGCGCACACCGTAGAGTATCCGCTGGACGGCTATGAAGTGAAGCGTGCGTTCACCGATCTTCCCTATACCGCGGACGGCGTTCTGCGCGTAGAGGGGGAAAATTTCCGCGCGGCGGCATTTTTGCTCGAACGGGCGTAAAATACCCTTTCTGCCGTTGACTTTTCCGCGCAAATACACTATAATAAATTTGTTCCCGAAGGGGGGAATAAAAGGAGACATCATGAAACTCGAAGAAACCTTGAAGGCGCATGGGCAAGAACATCTTCTGAACACGAAAGGGCTTTCCGAGGAGGAGAAGAGGGAATACTTTTCGCGGCTCGAATCCATCGATTGGAATACGGTGGAGCTGTGGAAGAACCCCGAGGACCTGAGCGGAAAAGGGGAGATCGTCCCCATCGAAGGGCTCACCGTCCAAGAGATCGAAAAGAGAAAGGAAGAATTCAAAAAAGTCGGTATCGAAGCGATCCGCGCGGGCAAAGTCGCCGCCGTCCTCTTGGCGGGCGGACAGGGCACCCGCCTCGGTTCGTCCTCGCCCAAGGGCATGTACGATATCGGCGTAACGCACTCTCTCTACATCTTCGAGCAACTTATCCATAACATGTTCGACGTGGTGAACGCCTGCGGCGGGACCTTCTTCCCGCTCTTCATCATGACGAGCGACAAGAACGATCAAGAGACCCGCGCCTTCTTCGAGGAGAAGAACTACTTCGGGTACGATAAAAATTACGTCCGCTTCTTCGTGCAGGATATGGCACCGAGCGTCGATTTCAACGGCAAATTGCTCCTTGAAGGGAAGGGCAAGCTCGCTCTTTCTCCCAACGGCAACGGCGGGTGGTATTCTTCCCTGCACCGCACGAACATCGAGAGCGAGTTCCCCAATGTGGAATGGCTCAACGTGTTCGCGGTGGATAACGTCTTACAGCGCATTGCGGACCCCGTGTTCGTCGGCGCGACGCTCGAAAGCGGCAAGCTGTGCGGTGCGAAGGTCGTCCGCAAGGCGGAACCCCGCGAGAAGGTGGGGGTGCTCTGCTTGGAGGACGGGCAGCCTTCCGTCATCGAATACTACGAACTCACCGACGAAATGGCGAACGCGAAGGGTCCCGACGGCTATCTCGCCTACTCCTTCGGCGTGATCTTGAACTATCTTTTCAACCGCAAACGCCTCGTCGAGATCGCCAACGCCCGCATTCCCGTGCACGTCGTCAAAAAGAAGGTGCCGTATTTGAATGAAAAGGGCGAGCTCGTAAAGCCCGAAGTCGAAAACGGCTATAAGTTCGAAACGCTCGTCGTCGATATGGTCCGCCTCATGGGGAGCTGCCTTCCCTTCGAGGTGAAGCGCGAACACGAATTCGCCCCCATCAAGAACAAGACGGGGGTGGACAGCGTCGAATCGGCACGCGAACTTCTCACATTGAACGGAGTAAAACTTTGATGGATAACGAACCGAGCCAAGAGGTCATCGATTTCTGCGCCCAGCTTCTTCGCCTCAACAAGGCGATGGACGAACTCTTCGAGAAGGGCAACATTCAGCTTTTCGGGGAGATCAACGCGGCGGTGAAGGAGCTCCACGCCATTCAATCGACGAGCCACGACCCCGTATTCGAAGCGATCGCCGAGGAGTGCAAGGTCATCTATGTCAACTCCGATATGATCGTCCGCCTTCTCCGCACAACGGAAAACGGCGTGATCGATAAGGGCATCGAGAAGGGGCTCAACAAATTTTTGCACAACATCGACGACGCGGTCGTCAACATTGCAGGGGCACTCGGATTGGTATAAAGTATGAAGCGCGTCAAGATCTTTGCCGATGCGAATCTCACCGTCGGCGATGTCGACCCCAACGTCTACGGGTCCTTCATCGAGCATTTGGGAAGGGCCGTCTACGGCGGGATCTACGAACCCACCCATCCCACTGCGGATAAAGACGGGTTCCGAAAAGATGTTCTCGGGCTCGTGAAGGAGCTCAACGTTCCCATCGTCCGCTACCCGGGCGGGAACTTCGTCTCGGGCTACGATTGGCGGGATGGGGTCGGAAAAAACCGCCCTACGCGCCTCGACCTTGCGTGGCATTCGACGGAGACGAACGAATTCGGCACCGATGAATTCATGAAGTGGTGCCGCGCCGCGGGCGTTCAGCCGATGATGGCGGTCAACATGGGAACGGGTACGGTGGAAAACGCCGCCCGTCTCGTCGAATACTGCAACCATGCGGGCGGGACGACGCTCTCCGAATATCGCCGCGAGAACGGGGCGAAGGAGCCCTATAACGTCAGATATTGGTGTATCGGCAACGAGATGGACGGTCCTTGGCAGATCGGGCACCTCTCCGCCGACGAGTACGGCAAGAAGGCGGTGGAAGCCGCCAAGGTCATGCGGTGGACGAACGGCGAGGCGGACAGTCTTCCCCATGGGGAGGAGTTGAAGCTCGTCGTCTCGGGTTCTTCCAATCCCGAGATGGATACCTTCCCCGAATGGGATCGTATCGTCCTCGAACATACCTACCCGTATGTCGACTATCTCTCCATGCACCGCTACTACGAATATAAGGCGGATCGCAAGCGTCCCTTGGAGGATTTCCTCGGCTCTGCGGACGATATGAACGCCTTCATCGGCACCCTCCGCGCCACGTTGCAATACGTCCGCGCCAAGCACCGCTCTCATCGTCGGGTGTATCTCTCTTTCGATGAGTGGAACGTCTGGCGGCAGAGTGCTCCCCGCACCGAGCCGATTTGGAAACAGGCACCGCACCTTCTCGAAGATGTGTATACCTTTCAGGACGCACTCGTCGCCGCGGGCATGCTCAACACGCTTCTGAACAATGCGGACGCGGTGAAGATCGGGTGCCTCGCCCAGCTCGTCAACGTCATCGCGCCCATCATGACGGAGAACGGCGGCAGGGCGTTCCGCCAGACGATCTTCTATCCGTTTGCCTACCTCTCGCGGGAAGCCCGCGGCACCACGGTGCGCACCTTCTCCGAGAGCGATACCTTCGAGAGCATGTACGGCACCGCGAGGACGGTGAACGAGGCGGTGAATTTCGATCGGGAGAAAAACACCGTCGTCGTCTCCCTCGTCAATTACGGTCAGAAGGCGGTGGATATCGAGCTCGAACTCCGCTCCTTCGGGGCACTGCATGCGGAGCAATACGTCGAAATGGTGAACAGCAACCTGTTTGCAACCAACACCTTCGACTGTCCCGACGCGGTCACGCCGAGGGAGAAGGAGCTTCCTTCCGTTCGCGGCGGCTCCAAGATTTTCCTTCGCCTTCCCGCGATGAGTTGGAGCTTTTTGAAGTGTAAAGTACAATAACGCAAAGGAGGGTATGATGCGTTTTTGGAAGAAATTAGCACCGTTTATGGTCTGCGCGACGCTCGTTCTTGCAAGCGTCGGGTTCTCTTCGTGTAAGGCGATCGGCTCCCTGTTCGGGAACGGATCTTCCGATGATAATACCTCGCAGTCGACCGAAACGTCCGAAGATCCCGAGATCCGCGCCGTCTACGAGCTCTATGTGAAGAGCTGTGCGGCGGAAAACACCGAGCCCAAGACCTATGAAGAATGGCTCAAATCCATTCAGGGCGCGAAGGGCGACCAAGGCGACAAGGGCGAGACGGGCAACGGTTGGCTTTACGGAAACGGCGCACCCGCCTCTACCCTCGGCAGAAACGGCGATTTATACCTCGATTATAGCTCTTGGAACGTCTACACCAAGGACAACGGCACTTGGACGTACCGCGGCAATATCAAGGGCGCGAAGGGCGATCCCGCCGACGGCGGCAGCAGCGGCGACGAAACTGCGACCGCCACGATGGATATTCATTTCCTTGAACTCGGGAACGGCAACGCGGGGGATTGTATTCTCATCAAAACGGGAAATACCGAAGTGCTCATCGACGCGGGCTCCAAGCGCGGTTCCGCACCGACGGTCGTCTCGACACTTAAAAAATATTGCACAGACGGATTGCTTGAATACGTCATCGTCACGCACGCGCATGAAGATCATATCGCGTCCTTCGTCGGCGAAACAGGCAAGGAAGGGGTATTCGCAAATTTCAAATGCGGCACGATCATCGATTACGCAAAGAAGAAAACGACCTCTCAGATCTCTAAGGACTATGAAGCCGCCCGCGATAAAGAAGTGAGTCAAGACGGCGCGGTGCACTATACCGCCCTGCAATGCGTTCAGGAAACAGGCGGTGCAAAGAAGGAATATACGATCGCGGAGGGGATCTCCTTCGAGATCCTCGAACAAGCATATTACAGCACGACCAATTCGGACGAAAACAACTATTCCGTCTGCACCCTCTTCACGCAGGGGGACTACCATTACCTCTTTACGGGCGACCTTGAAGAGGCGGGGGAACAGAGCCTCGTGCAACTCAATCCCGATCTTCCCCACTGCAAACTCTTTAAGGCAGGACATCACGGTAGCAAGACCTCTTCCAACGACGTGTTGCTCTCCAAGATCACGCCCGAAAACGTCTGCGTCTGCTGTTGTGCGGGTTCTTCGGAATACACAGACAACGATGAAAATCAATTCCCCACACAGGCTATGGTCGACCGCGTTGCGAAGTACACGAAGAACATCTACGTCACGACCCTTTCCGTCGACGGCACTGCAAACAAGTATACTTCCATGAACGGCGAGATCACCGTTTCATCCAACGGGATCGATTTCTCTATCCATGGCAGTAACAACGATACCATTTTGAAGGAAACCGCTTGGTTCCAAGCGCACCGCACTTGGCCTGCGAACGGCGTTCAGTAGCGTTCTGTAAGGAGCCCCATGTCACAAATCACCGCCATTTCACCTCAAAAGAAGGATCAGACCCGTTGCAATATCGAGGTGGACGGGCGGTTTTTTTGCGGGATGAACCTCGAAACGGTGCTCAAAAATCATCTCAAAGCGGGCATGGAGATTTCCGAAGAGGACCTTGCCGCCGCCCAGCTCGAGGGCGAAAAGGCAGACGCGCTCGATAAAGCTCTCTCCCATATCTCCGCTTCCATGAAAACGGAGCGCGAGATCCGCGATTTCCTCAAAAAGAAGGGCTATCTCGATGATGTAACCGAATATGTCGTCGAAAAGATGAAGGGCTACGGCTATATCGACGACCGCGCCTTTGCTATCTCCTACGCCAGAAGCGCGGGGAAGAAGAAGGGGGCGCGTGCGATCACTCTCGCTCTCCGCATGAAGGGGGTGGGGGAAGAGGACATCGAGGCCGCTCTATCCGAACTCGGCGACGGGAAGGAGACGGCAAAGCTCCTTCTCGAAAAATATCTCCGCGGCAAAACGCTCGATACGGCTACCCGCAGAAAGGCGTTTTCCTACCTGCTTTCCAAGGGGTTCGATCCCGATACGGTCCGCTCCCTTCTCTCTCCAAATGGCGACGATGAAGATTGAACTTGTAGAGGAAGTCCCTTCCACCAACGAATATATCCGCCGCTATCTTTCGGGCGGGGAAAACGTCGTCGTCTGCGCCAAACGGCAGTCGGCGGGCAAGGGCACAAAGGGGCGGACCTTTCTCTCCGAAGAGGGGGGCGTGTACCTCTCCGCGCTCACCTTTTATCAAGACCTTTCCTCGCGCGAGGCGTTCCGCGTGATGATGCACGCCGCCGTCGCCGTCTGCAAAACGCTCGAACACTTCGGCTGTTCGCCCGAGATCAAGTGGCCCAACGATGTTCTCGTAAACGGAAGAAAGGCGTGCGGCATTTTGATCGAGAACATTCTGGAAGGGGACAAGCTCAAGGCGAGCGTCGTCGGCATCGGGCTCAACGTGCAAAACGACGTTTCCGCTCTCAACGGCATCGCCTTTTCTTTGAACGAAGTCGTGCCCGCCGTCTCCGCGGAAGAAGTGCGGAATGTGCTTCTTCAAAATCTTAATAAGCAAACTTCCTTCTCCGATTATCAACGGTACGTCCGCCTTGGACAGGTGACGGTGGAGGAAAACGGAGAAAGTTACGATGCCGTCGTTCTCGGCGTTTTGGAGGACGGAAGGCTGCAAATACAGGTCGACGGGCGGGAAAGAACGCTCTCATCGGCAGAAATCAGGAGGATATCATGAACTTTACGGCTCACCGTGCCCTCGGGCTCTCCAAAGGGACCATGCCCGCCCGTGCCTACTATGTTGTCGGCAAGCCGATCCCGCTCAAAAAGTGGGGGTTTTGCTATTTCGAGGACGAGATCTCCGTCGAAACCGCTCTCTCTTGTACGCCCGAAAAGTCCATTCCCGTGCCCTCGTGTTGGGAAATGCTCGGGTATGGAAACCACCAATACACCAACATGAACTATCCGTTCCCCTTCGATCCGCCCCATATCGAGCGGAACGACCCCTGCGGCGTGTATGTAACGAAGTTCACCCGCCCACAGAGAGAGGGTAGATATTATCTAAGGTTCGAGGGCGTGGATAGCTTCTTCTATGTCTTTTTGAACGGGGAACTTCTCGGCTACTCCTCCGTCCCGCACAGCCCGAGTGAATTCGACCTCACCGAAAAATTGCAGGATGAAAACGAACTCCGCGTCGTCGTGTTCAAGTTCTCGGCGGGGAGCTATCTCGAAGATCAGGATAAGTTCCGCATGAGCGGCATCTTCCGCGAGGTCTATCTCCTTCACCGCCCCGAAGGGCACCTTTTCGACTACACGGTAAGAACTTCTTACGACGAAAAATCGGGGAAGGGGAAGATCGAAGTCACCGCCGATAAGCCCTGTTCTTTCTCCCTCCGCGTCGGCGGAAAGACCTATCACGGCAAGGGGGAAACCTTCAAGCGCACTCTGCCCGTTGAACCTTGGACGTGCGAAACGCCCGTTCTCTACCCCCTCGAAATCCGTTGCAACGGCGAAAGGATTTCGGAGAAGGTGGGCTTCCGCACCGTTTCGATCGACGGGAACGTATTCAAACTCAACGGAAAGCCCATCAAATTCCGCGGAGTAAACCGCCATTCGATGACGGAGCACGGCTTTGCGGAGACGGAGAAAGATCTCCTTCGCGATCTCGATTTGATCCAAGAGATGCATGCAAACGCCATCCGCACCTCGCACTACCCGCCTCACCCGCTCCTTCCCCGCCTTTGCGACGAGAGGGGGATCTACCTCATGGTGGAAGCGGATGTCGAGAGCCACGGGAGCGTATGTGCCAAGAATCTCGAAGATTTCGAGAGGATGCGCAGTATTCTGCCGTCCGATCCCGCCTACCGCGAACAGTTCGTCGGGCGCACGCTCCGCATGGTCGAGCGGGATAAGAACCGCCCGTCCGTCCTCATTTGGTCGCTCGGCAACGAGAGCGGATGGGGGGAGAATTTGGCGGCGGCGGCAAAGGCTGTTCACGAAAAGGATACCCGCCCCGTGCACTACGAGGGGGCGTTCTGCCATGGCGAAGATCGCTACCTCGACGGCGGCATTCTCGATATGTACAGTCGCATGTATCCCCCGCTCGATTGGATGGAGAACTTTGTAAAGACAGCGGAGAAACCCTTGGTGCTCTGCGAATACACCCACGCCATGGGAAACTCCTGCGGCGATATTGCCGCCTACTTTAAGCTTTTCCGCCGCTATCCCGCGATGATGGGCGGTTTCATTTGGGAATGGTGCTCGCACAGCATCCTCAAAGGCGAAAAAGTGCTATATGGGGGCGATTTCGGCGAATACCCGCACGACAATAACTTCTGCATGGACGGGCTCGTGACGACCGACCGCAAGAAGAATCCCGAATATTTCGACGTTGCCCGCGTGTACCTTCCCTACACCGCCCTGCGCGAGGGGAACGAGCTCGTCGTCAAAAATTACCACGATTTCGTTCCGCTCGGAAAGTGCGTGCAGTCCTGTAAGCTCTTCTTCCGCTTGGACGAAACGCGCATCGAGATGGGGAAATACGACGTATCTTCTGTCCCCGCGGGCGGCGAAATGCGCATTCCTTTCGAGGCACCCGAGGGAGATGGATACCGCTTCGTCGAACTCGAATTTTCGGACGGGGAAGTGTTCCAATTCCCGCTCGGCGGCACCAAAAGAAGAGGGGAAGAAACCAACACCCTTCGCTATTCCATCGAGAAGGGGTTGCCTTCGAGCCTTGTTCTCGAAGGGAAGGAGCTCCTTCGCGCCCCGATGTCCCTTCTCGTTTGGCGTGCGCCCCTCGATAACGACATCGTAATCGAGAAGAAATGGCGTTCGTGGGGGTTGGACCGCGCCGCCTTCTATCCGCTCGAATACAGCGAACATCATGCGTTTGGCAAGCTCGTCGCGCCCGTCGTCTATCCCGTTGCCGACGTAGATCTTTCCTATCGGGAAGAGGGCGGGCTCGTGATCGAAGCGAACGTCAAACTCGGGGTCAACGTCAAAAATCTTCCGAGGTTCGGGTTCGTGCTCGATCTCAACGTCCCTGAAAACGCCGAGGTCGGTTGGTACGGCATGGGACCTCATGAAGCCTATGAGGACAGGAATTTTTCCTCCCATGTCGCCTTTCATACCGCCCGCGCGGACGAAATGAACTACGATTATCCCAAACCGCAGGAGAGCGGCAGTCGGTGCGGCACCTATTTTGTTGGGATCGACTGCGGAGAAAGCACCCTTCTCGCCGATTCGGACAAACCATTTTCCTTCTGCATTTCGCCCTATCTTCCCGCCGATTATCGCCCGCACCGCCACGAGATGAAGAGAACGGGGCACACCTACCTCTACCTCGATTACCGCATGGCGGGGGTTGGGAGCAATTCGTGCGGTCCCGCGCTTGACGAAAAATACCTCATTACCGAGCGGGAATTTTCCTTCCGATTGCGGCTTCGGAGCGCGAAAGACCTGTTCGAAGCGCATGGGAGCAAGCGATGAAACGGGCGTATTCCTATGCCGTCATCCGAAAAGCGGAGGAAGAGGCGATAAAGAAGGGGACTTCCGTCCGCACCCTCATGGAGCGGGCGGGGCATGCTCTCGCCGAAAAGGTGAAGGCAGTCATGCGGGAAAAGGACTTTGACGAAGTGCTCTTCGTCTGCGGCGGCGGGAACAACGGCGGCGACGGCTTTACCGCCGCAAAGTTCCTTTCGGAAGAGAACATCGACGTACATGTCCTCTGCCTCGCGCAGACCTTTTCTTCTGCATGCGAAGAGGCGAAAGCAAATTTTCATGGGGAAATTCTCGGCAGGATCCCGCGGAGAAGATATCCGTTTCTTGTCGACTGCATTCTCGGGACGGGCATTACCCGC
The DNA here is from genome assembly GCA_947581885.1 of uncultured Clostridia bacterium. Lineage (GTDB taxonomy): Bacteria > Bacillota > Clostridia > Christensenellales > Borkfalkiaceae > Gallimonas. The sequence goes on along the minus strand of CANPWF010000036.1, from coordinate 1,131 downwards.
GCACCCGAAAACGAGGTTGCCGCACTCATTGAATTTGTAAATTCGAACGGCGGCTACGTTCTTTCTTGCGACATTCCGAGCGGTTTGGGAAGGGGCGGCATTGCCTTCTCTCCCTCCGTGAAAGCGGACGAAACGCTGACGCTTGGTGCCCTTAAAGAGGAGCTTCTGCTTGCGGACGGCGCGGACCTCGCGGGAAAAATTTCCCTCGCCGAAATCGGCATTTTGCCTACATGGGGTACGGAAATTTGGGAGAAAGAGGACATTCGCGCCCTCTTTCCCAAGAAAAAATCCCACTCCAACAAGGGGGACTACGGGAGCGTTGCCATCCTTTCCACCTGCAACATTCTCGGTGCGCCTCTCCTTGCGGCGGGTGCCGCGCTCCACAGCGGCGCGGGCTATACGGATATCTACATGACTTCCTCGTCCGTTCCCTGCGGCGACAGCGCGACGCTCGCGGCTTTTCAAATCACCGACGAACTTCACCGCATTCTCTGCGCGGCGAAGTATCCCGCCTGCCGCTTTTCCTTCTACGACGGGGAGCCCATCTTCACCGATGCCGTCGCGTTCGGCATGGGCGCGGGAGTCGGAGAGAACACGCGGACGATTTTATCCGAACTCTTTTCCACGTACGATCGCGGCACCCTCGTGCTCGATGCCGACGCGTTGAATACCCTTGCGGCAACGGGGCTCGACATCTTGAAAACCAAGAAGTGCCCCGTCGTCATCACCCCGCATATCAAGGAGTTCTCCCGCCTCACGGGGAAGAGCACGGCGGAGATCCTTTCCGATCCCGTCGGCTGTGCCCGCGATTTTTCGAAGGAATACGGCGTTGTCGTCGTGCTCAAAAACAACCGCACCGTCATCGCGGAAGGGGAAAGGACGGCGATCGTTACCGCGGGCAGTCCCGCGCTCTCCAAGGGCGGCAGCGGCGACGTGCTTGCGGGCTTCCTCGCAGGGACCTGTGCGCGGGGAATTTCTCCCTTCGAAGCCGCCGTCTGCGCCTGCACGGTGTGCGGCAGGGCGGGGGAACTCGCCGCCGAGCGGATGGGGGGAATACGCCCCCGAGCCGACCGATATCATCTCCCTTCTTCCCGTCGCCATGACGGAATAACTTCCGAAAAGGAGAAAACC
>CANPWF010000035.1 GCA_947581885.1 uncultured Clostridia bacterium | reverse complement strand
CCCTCAGTCACGCAAGGACAGCGTGACAGCTCCCCCTCAAGGGGGAGCCGAGAGATAAAGGGAGCTTTCACTCCATATCAATGGTTGCCTTTAACATTTCGTCGCGGGCGTTCTTGCAGGCGAGAACTTCGAAGGTGCCCGCATGGACGCGCCAACCGTCCTCGGCGGTCGAATAGTACGAGAACGCGCGGCGAGGGAGAAAAACGGTGATTTCCCTCTCTTCCCCCGCGGCGAGGCGAACCTTTTCGAACGCCTTCAACTCCTTGTACGGGCGGAACACGCACGGCTCTGCTTCCCGTACATAGATCTGCACGACCTCGCTCCCCGCCCTCTTCGAGATATTCTTCACCTTCAAGGTCACTTTCGCGCCGCCCTTTTCGCGGCTGACTTTCAAATCGGAGAAGGAAAATTCCGCATAGGAGAGCCCGAACCCGAAGGGATAACGCACCGCCTCGGGACGGAGATCGAAATCGCGGTAGCCGACCCGCAGCCCCTCTTCGTAGAGGGAGACGTTGTGATCGCGGTAGGCGTTTTCGGAAAGATACTCTTCCCGCCCGTTCGCCCACGTTTCGGCGAGCCTTCCCGCCGCGTCGACCTTCCCCGTAAGCACGGCGGCGAGGGCTTCGTTCCCCCTCTGCCCGCCATAGCCCGCCGAGACGATCGCGGCAACACGGTTTTCCCACGCGCTCACGTCCACCGCCGCCCCGCACCGCAGAACGACGACGGTGTTTTTGTTGTTCTTCGCCGTTTCGAGAATGAAACGGACATCGTTTTCGGAGAGAGCCATCGAAGGGCGGTCGCTCCCCTCGCCGTCCTCGCTTCCGCAGACGACGATCGCAACGTCCTTCCCGTAGGAGAGGCGGTAAGCGTCCATCTTCCCCTGCGACACAACATCGGCGGAGACGATCTCGCTCTTCGGAAGAAGGGCGGAAAGGGCTTCGGATAGCGTGGAAATTTCGCCGTCTGGGATCACCCTCGCCGAGCCGCCGCCCGCAAAGTACCGATTTGTCTCTTCCCCCGTCACGGAGACGGACGCGCCGTTCCGAATGGGCAGAACGCCCGTGTTTTTGAGAAGGACGATCCCCTCTTCCGCCACCTTTTCGGCGGAAGAAAGCCGCTCTTCCCGTGTGCGGAGGACCTTCCTTTTTCCCCTTCTTTCTTGCAACTTGTAAAGCAGGGAAAGGAGCCGTTCGACGCATTCGTCGAGATCGGAATCGGAGATCTCCCCCTTCTCGTAAGCCGTTTTCAACGCGGAAGCACTCTCTTCGGAGAAGGGCATTTCGAGATCGAGCCCCGCCTTCAACGAGGCGACGCGGTCTTTCACCGCACCCCAATCGGAAACGATCGCGCCGTCCTCCCGCCAGAACGAGCGCAAAATGCGGTACAGCTTGGCGTGTTCGGACATGCGCACCCCGTTGACGAGGTTGTAACTGCACATCACGGTGGAAGGATTCGCCTCGCAGGCGATCTCGAAGGGGACGAGATAGAGCTCACGCAGGGTGCGTTCGTCCACCTCGCTGCTGATGTACAGGCGGCCGTACTCGCGGTTGTTCGCGCAAAAATGTTTGAGGGAAGTCCCCACGCCGCGGTTTTCCGCCCCCGCGATGTATTCCCGCCCGAACACGCCCGCGAGAAGGGGATCTTCCGAAAAATATTCGAAGTTCCGCCCGCACATCGGCGTGCGCTTCAAGTTCACGCCCGGACCGAGCAGGATATCCACGCCCTTTTCGATGCAGTCGTCGGCGACGCACTCCCCCGTGAGGCGGGCAAGCGCGGGGTCCCACGTCTGCGCCAGAACTTCGGCGGAAGGATAGGCGATCGAGGGAAGATCGTGCAGTTCCCCTTTTTCATCGGGGAAGGGCTTGCGAACGCCGACGGGGCCGTCCGAGAGGTTCGCTTCAAACACTTTCCCGCCGAGGGAATTTGTATTCCAGAAGTCTCTCCCAGCGAGGAGCAGGATCTTTTCTTCGACGGAAAGATCGCAGGCGTGGAGCGGTTTTTGATTGCTATGTCCCATTTTTTCTACCCCATATCCGCATTTTTTCTATTTTGTGCCGTACAGACGGTCCCCCGCGTCGCCGAGTCCGGGCAGGATATATCCGTTCTCGTTGAGGCAACGATCGAGGGTGGAGATGTAGATCGGCACGTCGGGATGTTCCTTCGCGACGCGTGCGACCCCCTCGGGGGCACCGATGATCGCCATGAATTTGATCTTCTTCACCCCCCGTTTTTTGAGGGCGGTGAGCGCGTCGCACGCCGAGCCCCCCGTCGCGAGCATGGGATCGACGAGGAACACCGTCTTATTTTCGATGCCCTCGGGCAGTTTGCAGTAATATTCCTGCGGCTCCAACGTCTCCTCGTCGCGATACATGCCGATGTGCCCGACGCGTGCCGTGGGGAACACTCTGTGTACGCCGTTCACCATGCCGAGCCCCGCGCGGAGAATGGGCACGATGGCGACGCTCTCCTCGGGAACGCGGAAGCATACCGTCTTTTCGAGCGGCGTCTCCACTTCGACGGGGACAAGGGAGACATCCCGCATCGCTTCATAGGTCATGATGGTGGTGACCTCCTCGATGAGTTCGCGGAACTCCTTCATGCCCGTGGACTTATCCCGCAAAATGGAGACCTTGTGCTTGATGAGGGGATGATCGAACACGAAGATATTGTTCATGGTTGCTCCTTCCCGCAGGAACTTTGTCCCCGCTTTTTGTATTATACCATACCGCCTTGCAAATTGCAACCTCCGAGAGCAAAAAAATCGAAGGGGGAAGAAAAGCGGGAATATTTCATCAAATTGAAAAATAAATTGAAAGAATTTTTCCGAAACCCCTTGCAAAACAGAAATATTTGGTGTATAATGTGGCATCCGATCACAATTTAAGAGGGAAAACTATGATAAGGGTGAATTTCAACGGGCAACAGCTGTCCGTAAAACCGGGGACGAGAGTACTCGATCTCGTCGACCCCAAAGACAGAAAACATCTCGTCGTGTGCCAAGTGGGCTCGCAGATCAAAGAGCTCAACTATGTGCTCTCCGAACGGAACGACGGGAAGAGCATCAAACTGCTCACATTGAGCAATGCGGAAGCGGGGCGGGTGTACAGCGCGAGCCTGCGCTATATCGTCGCGATGGCATTCTACAACATCTATCCCGATGTTCCCATCCGCTTCTCGTACAACATCTCCCGCTCTATCTCCTGCCAGAGCCTCATCCGCAGTTTCAACATGTCGAGAGCGGTCGAGGAGATCTCCAAGGAAGTCGAGCGCATCATCCGCGCCGACCTTCCCATCGAGCGGGTGACGGTGCCCGTCGAAGAGGCGGCGAAGATCTATCAGAAATTCCACCTCGACGACAAGATCGAGATCTTGAAGTACCGTCCCGAAAAGACGGTGCACCTCTACAAATGCGGGGAGTATTACAACTACCTGCATACATACATGGTGCCTTCGACGGGGTGCATCCATAACTATACGATCACGCCGTACAGCCCCGGGATCATCATCCAATATCCCCGCCACGATCTCGACGCGACCATCCCCGAATTCGAGGAGGAGGCGACCTATTGCAAGACGTTGCAGCGGGCTTACAATTGGGCGGAGAAGGCGCACGTGCAGACGGTGTGCGACATCAACCGCAAGATCGAGCGGGGCGAAACGCTCGAATTCGTACAGATGTGCGAGGCGTACCATAACCGCCAGCTCGCAGAGCTCGGCGATCTCATCGAGAACGAGATCGAGAACGTCCGTCTCGTCGCGATCGCGGGTCCGAGTTCGAGCGGAAAGACAACGTTCTGCAACCGTTTGAAGATCGAACTCATTTCCCGTGGGATCGACCCCGTCACCATCTCGATGGACGACTACTATTTCGAGAAGGATAAGATCCGCGAGATCCAAGGAAAGCCCGCGGGCAAGCTCGACCTCGAACATATCAACTGCCTCGATATCGACAGGTTCAACAAAGATCTTTTCGACCTCATCAACGGCGAAGAGGTCACTCTCCCCCGCTTCGATTTCAAATCGGACAGACGGGTGGAAGGCAAGACCATCCGCATCGGGCAGAACGTCCCCATCATGATCGAGGGCATCCACGCCCTCAACGAAAAGCTGACGCGCTCCATTCCCAAACATCAGAAGTTCCGCATCTATATCGCGCCGCACGCCCAGCTCAACATCGATAACCACTCCCCTCTCTCCGTCACGACCACCCGCCTCATTCGGCGCATCGTGCGGGATATGCAGTTCCGCAACTGCCCCGCCGCGAGCACCATCGATATGTGGCAGTCCGTGCGCAACGGCGAATTCCGCTGGATCTATCCCAATCAGGAAAACGCCGACTACGTGTTCAATTCGAGTCTCGGCTACGAGATGTGCGTGCTCAAAAAATTGGCGATGGAGGCCCTCACGAAGATCAGCGCGTCCGACCCGCAGTACCTCGTCGCCAACCGCCTCATCAAGACGCTCAAATATTTCCATGTCATCGAGGACGATTCGATCATCCCCTGCAATTCCCTCCTGCGCGAATTCATCGGCGGAAGTTGCTTCAACGTCTGATTTCGCCAAGACGGAAAGATCAAATCGACGCTTCCCAAAAATTTCTGCGGTGCCGAACTTTGGCACCGCAGTTTTTTGAAATGGAAGGGGGAATTTTTATATCCTGTCGAGCGGGAACCGCCGTTCGATATTGTAATCGAGCCCATGCGTCTTTGCCTCATTCCACGTTTGAACCATTTCGAGACATTCTATATAGGCATACTTTTCGCCGAGGAAGAAGGGGTTCGCCTCCAAGCCGCCCAACTCTTCCAACGAGGTCTCCAAAAGCTCGATCAAACAGGATAAGACCTCCTCGGCAGACCCGCGCACCGTTTTGCCCCCCCTCCGCTGTATTCAAAGTAATTCTATCACAAAATAAAGAGAAAAATTTCCAAAATTCGGAGATTTTTCATGATTTTTTTATGGTAAAATAATTGGGGAAATGTGACCCACGCCGAAATGTAAGGCGTAGCCTCGAATCAAACAAGCGGAAAACTATTTCTCGGCGTAATATTTTTTGATCGCTTCGATAAACCTTGCGCCGTAAGCATTGTAGGTCGTTTCGCCCAATCCATATAACGAAACGAATTCCTCCTTTGTTTCGGGGCGATAGGTGGCAAGGGTGACAAGGCCTTTGTTGTCTATGACCGTATAAGCAGGCCGTTTATCCTCTCTCATGATCTGTGCGCGAAGGGAACGCAGTTCCGCCAATAGTTCCATATCCGTGAGAATATTTCCATCGTCGTCGGCAACAACGAGGAATCCCTCTTTTTCAATAAATGTCGTAGCATACGTGACTTTATGGACTTCCGCCTTTTTGCGCTCATCGGCACCGAGCTTTTTGGGGCTCTCCTCGATCTGCGGCATTTCCGTAGGGGCATCCTGTTGATAGGACGGTTTATCGGCGGAAAGATCGTCCTCGAATCCCGTCGTCAACCAACGATGATAATAATCATGACTGAACATTCGATCGCAACCCGTTCCGTCTGCCTTATAGTTCGTACACCCTAAAATATAGTGATCGCCCGCTTTTTTGACGATAAGATAACCGTCTCGGCATCGGTCGCATTTTTGTATCGCAAAGTCACCGCCCGCGATCTCATTGGTCATGAAGGTGCAAATTTCAGGTTCATTGGAGCACATCCATAGCCGCAACCCATAGTTTTTCTTATAGCGCAACCGCAAAGGATATCCGCAAATCGGGCACTTTTTCATGGGGCCGACGTTCGTTTCGACTTCCCGATTCAGCTTGCCGTTCACTGTAATATTGGGATGGTCCTTTACGAGTTCCAAAATGAATTCGGACGGATGATTTTCGGGCGTGACGATAAAGACCCTGTTCTTTGTACGCGTCATGGCGACATAAAACAGCCGCCGTTCTTCCGCATATTCGATCGAAGTGTCGTCCTTGACGACATACTTCATGATGGGATCGTCGTCTATTTTGGAGGGGAAGCCGTAGATCTCATTTCTCGCATTGACGATGATAACGTTATCGTACCCCAACCCCTTCGAACTGTGCGCGGTCAAGAACTCCAACTTCGCTTTCGGATAACTCTTACTGAAAATTTTGCCGTTGTATTCATCGTATACGAAATCTTGCGAAAAACAGAGATTTCGGGCATCGAAGTTGAAGCGGCCGATGAGCAGGATCGAAGAATTTTTGCTCTTCCCCTCGCGCTTGTTTTGCTCCAAAATTTTTCCGATCAGCCTCTCGACCTGCTTGCCGAGATAATAATATTTACCGCCCTTGCCTTGCACCTTCTTTCTGTCATACTCTTCGCTGTACGTTTGGATCACGACGGGCGTTTGAATGTGCTTCGGCGAGATCAAAGATTTTTTGATTTGAGATTTGTTCTTCTGAATAAAGTTCCCCGCAATATCGATGACTTCCTGCGCGTTGCGATATGTTTTTGTGATCTTCAATTCCTGCCCATACCCCATGATCGAGCAAAAGTGCGTGAACAGGGTAACGTCCGAGCCGCTGAACGCATAGATCGATTGCCAATCGTCGCCGACCGCAATAATTTTCGCCTTGCAGATCTTCGAGAGCTCCTTGGTCAAATCGAACCGCTGCCGGGAGATATCCTGATATTCGTCGACGATAATATACTTGAAATCAAGTTGCTCGCCCGAAATTTGTTTTTCACGCAAGATCCGAGCGGAATCGTTGATCATGTCCTCAAAGTCGATCGCGCCTTCTTCCGACAACCGCTTTTGATATTCCAAATCGACTTTATTGATTCTGATCCGAAAAAGTTGGGGTTGTGATAATACGGCGCGGGGCTGTCTGCGGCGATATTGCCGCAGACAGCCCCGCGCCCTGCGTTCTCCCAAACCTTATTTCTCGTAGACCGAGCGTTTCAGCACGCCGATGTAGGGCAGGTGACGGTACTGTTCGTTGTAGTCGAGCCCGTATCCGATCACGAATTCGTTCTCGATATCGAAACAATTGTAGTCGGGCGCAACGTCGTACTCCCGCCTGTCCGCCTTATTGAGAAGGGTGGCGATTCGGACGGATGCCGCCCCCCGCTCGGTGAGAAGGAGTTTCAAGTTGGCGAGGGTGAACCCGCTGTCGATGATGTCCTCGACGACGATCACGTCCCGCCCCTTCACGTCGCGGTCGAGGTCCTTTTTGATGCGGAGTTTCCCCGACGAGACAGACCCCGATCCGTACGAAGAGACCGCCATAAAGTCGAGCTCGACGGGCATCGACAGACAGCGGATGAAGTCGGCATAGAAGATGATGCTCCCCTTCAAAATGCCGACGACGAGGGGATTCTTTCCCCGATAATCGCGATCGACCTGCGATGCGACTTCCTTCACGCGCGTGCGAATCTGTTCTTCGGTGAGAAGGACCCTCTCGCAATCTTTGTGCATACCCATATTTTCCTCCGTATTTTCAGGCGATCACGCCCTTCCGCTCTGTGGTTGTTGTAATTTGTACGCTGTCCGCGATCTCCACCCCGACGACGACGTACACCTCATTCCCTTTGGCAATGACGGGAATTCTTTTCGCTTGCCGCGAAGAAATTTTCCGATCGGTCAGGAACTTTTTGAGCGTCTTTCTCGGGGCATGGTAGGGGGTGATCATGTCTCCCTCCCTCCTCGCCCGCACCGTGCACCCCGCGGGGAAAGCGTCGAGATCGACATAGAGTTTCTTTTGGAAAGAAACGAAATTTTCCGCCCCCTCTTGAAGGAGCTCCCGCACTTCGAAGGGAGAAGGAAAAGCATATCTTCCCGCCGCCGCGACGAAAGGCATCTCTTCGGAACCGCCCCCCTCGTCCTGTTCTTCCTTGGCAAAGACGATCTCGTTCCCCTCGCGGAAGGCGTAGACCGCCCTGCCCTTCTCGTCGGATAACGGAAGCGATGCCTTTTTCCCGCTCTGCAAGGTTTTGAGGCGTGCAATCTCTTCGAGGTTGGCGCGCGTGTAGCCGTCCCCCCGCGTGTACTGCCGCATGCAGGCAAGGCAGGCGCGGGCAAAGAGAACATCGGGCAGGTCGACGGGCACCCGCTCCTCGCCCGCAAGACGCACGATCTTGCTCTCCGCAAGCGTTTGCAGGAAAGCGTCCTCTTCCGCCGCGAGAGAGGCGAATTCGACGAGATGTTTTGCCGCATTCCCGTGGATCTTTCCGAAGGCGGGAAGCACGGTCTTTCGGATATAATTGCGGGTGAAATTTTCGTCTCCGTTCGTCGAATCTTCAACATGGGGTAGGTTTTTTTCACTCGCATACGCCAAAATCTCGGCGCGGGTACAAGAGAGCAGGGGGCGCACGATGCCGCCGTACTCGGCGATCGCCTTCATGCCCGAAACGCCCGTTCCGCGGGCAAGGCGGAAGAGGATGGTCTCCGCCACGTCGTCCGCATGGTGCGCCGTCGCCACGAGATCGGCCTCGCCGCTTTCGAGAAGAGAACGAAACGCCTCGTACCTTACCGACCGCGCGACGTTTTCCAAGTTCTCCTTTCTTTCCTTGACGAGCGCGGGAACGTTCGCCCGCACGATCTTCAACGGGACTCCCCAATCCTCACACAGCTTTCGGCAGAATTCCATGTCGCGGATCGATTCTTCCCCGCGAATGCCGTGCTCGACGTGAAGCGCGGAAAGAGCGATGCCGAACTTTCCCGCCTGCTCTTTGAACGAGTGCAGCAGACACACCGAATCCACGCCGCCCGACAGCGCGACGCACACCCGCATATCCCTGTATTTCCCCGCATCGAAGAGTTCCACGCTACAAGTATAGCATATAGAAGGAGAAAAAGCAAGCGCGGCGAGCCCCCTCTCTTACGGTTCTGAAAACAATACGGCAGCAAACTGCCGATACGGCGGTGCACCGCACTTCCCTCCGCCCCGCCTCGAAACCATGCCTCGAAAACCCGCCTCGAAAACGCGCCGCGGGCATTCTTCGCCCGCGGCGCACATATGCTTTTATGCCTTTCCCTATATCTCCCGATATCAAACAATTTTGATGAGCTCCGCTGCCATCTTTTTTATATCGCCTGCCGTCAAGCCAAAAGTATTTGTGTTGAGGTTGGCATCGCTCATTTTTAATACCTTTTCCAGCCACTCATGGTGGCATTCTCGCGAGTGCTGATAATAACTTTTGCGCAACGCCAGGGTTCCGGTATTTTCCCATACCGTATGGTCTTTATGACCATGGTCCCAATAAGCGTATGAGACAAACCAGCATGCTCCCATTGTTTTAAGGCGATTATAGTCGTTAGAATAGGAAAGATTACTCATAGTTACCTCCAATCAATTTTAATCGGTTCCGTGTACGCGGTTATTACTTTGCCGTGGGCTTGTCAAAATAGTTTTGGAAATTTTCTCGGGAGTAGAAACAGATTTTCCCGTATTTCGGAAATCGCACCCAAACGGTGCCTTTTTCATCGATTTGCAAAACGACACCCGCCCCGTATATCCGATGAACGACCTCGTCCCCTTCCCGCACCTCGAAGGCGGGCTTGGGGGGAAGGGGCTGTTCCGCTTCGGTATACGCTTCCTCAACGTGTTTCGATCCGAAGGAAAATTTCACTTCATTGACCATGCGCTTATTCCGAATGTCCCCGTCCATGAAGATGACCGTCTTTCCGTTCTCCGTCCAAATACGCCCTCTGCGGAAGAACTCGTAGTTGTACGAGGAAAATTCAGGATACTTCTTCTGAACTTCCTTCCAAAGCTCGCTGTGATGCCTTCTCCTATCGTCGAACACGCTGACGAGATAAGTGCCGCGGGCACGTAAGAGGCGGATAAAATCGAAGATGTCGAAACCGAGTCCCATACATGAACGCCAATGCTGTTCGGGAACGGCGGGGATCACCCAAAAGCAACCCTCTTGCGGTACGCGGGGGTTCAGCCGTTCTTTCAAAAGAGCATTGAGTTCGGGGAAAATTTTCGCGCAACGATCCTCGCTCATGCTCGCCCACGGCGAACCGTTGAAGTTCTTCCCCCAAACAAAGCAGGTGCCGTCCTTTTCGTACGCCGCCGCATATTCCACCCATTCCCCCGTCTTTTCGCTCGGCTCGCCATATGTGAAGAAGGGATCCTTTAAGCCGAAATGCGAAACGACTTCCGTTCGGCAATTGGAAAAGAGAACGTGGTCGGGCTTCAAAGAATCCATCAAATCGGCAAACAAATCGCATTGCAGCTTCTCTTTCGTCAAAGGGTCGAGGTCCGAAAACGTCGGATTCGTGGCAACGGGGGTGGAAAAATCGATATGAATTGCCATATTTCTCGCGGTGGGGTTTCCGATTTTTCCGCCGTAGGATGCGCCGAAATCGTGCCGTTTCAAAATGCGTTCAAAGTTTTTGAACCATTCAAAGGGCTCGTTTTCAAAATAATGATTGAAAGCCTCGTAGACGTACTTGCGATTACTTCCATGCCACTCATCTTCCGTGATAAAGAACCGCCACCCGATAAATTCATGAAAAGAGGGATTGCGCCCCACCGTGACGACGCGGATCTCCGAGCGGAAGTACGCTTCCAGATCCCCGAACCAAATAATGGGGAAATGAGCCCGCGCTGCCCTCACGCAAGGCAGATCTTTGACTTTTTCAAATTCATAATCAGCTTTGGATAAGAGAAAGTCGATCGTAGGACGCGCCTGAATGTTCGTCATGTTTTGCATCATGTTCCTCCCGAAAAAGGCAAGTCTCTGCTTATAAATTCGCCTCGATTTGATAGCCGAGTTTCCTCGCGGCTGTCAAAAAGTAGGGAATATTGAAAATGCCCCACTGCGTACAGACAACCATGTCTCCGTCCCGAAGATGCAGGATCTCATTCGGTTCCGCAAAAAATCGGATCCGATATTCCGATTCGCCGCGCAGCTTTGCGATCTCAACATTTTCCACAACGCCGAAACTTCCCTGCAAGGACTTATCAAACACCCGCTTCAAATCGTTACGGGAAACCTCGGGGTGATCGGTGACGTATCGTTTCACTACGGCATAGACCAACCGCTTTTTGGAATACACGACTCCCTCAAAGGCATAACGGGTGCTGTCGCGTTTCCGTTCGGGCATGAGCGACATACTGCCCGCAGTTCCGAACGGCTCAGCGTCAGGCGAAAAGGCAGCGTGTTCCATCTCCGAAATTTTCTGTTTGAGCTCCGCAACATCCCGTTCCAATACCTTGATACGGCTCAACAACTCAACAACAATCTCTGCATCCATAAAATAACCTCCTGTGTTATTATGTAAATAGTATAACACAAAAATTACACGGTGTCAAGCGTTTTTGTTATTTTGTTGGAGATTTTTTTGCGGCCTACAAATCGTTTCCATAAAAACAATGGGGAAAAGCCCGACGGAACTTTCTTGTTCTGTCGGGCTGCGCTCGATGTATTTCATCGAAACCTAAATGGAATTTGTTTCCGACTCAAAGCTCCACGACCGCAACGCCGCGGTTGGTGACTTGCAGCAGGGATTCAAAATCAATACCATATCCCTCTCGAAGAGGCAAATCATCAAGGGGCTAAATCGCTTTCACGAGCTCCTTGCACAGAAGGATCAGGTCATAGCGGATGCCCGCGCGGCTCGTCCATGCACGGTCGTCCCATGTTTCGCCCGAGACATCGTCCCCGCCGTAGATGAGCGCACCGTACGAGAACCCGCGGAAAGCGGCAACGGCGAGGCAGCCCGCCTGTTCCATCTCCACGATCTTCGCCCCCTCTTCCCGCCTCCTCCGCACCCGCTCGGGCGTTTCGCGGAAGATCGCGTCCGTCGTCCACGTCTTTCCGCGCAAATACGGGATATGATGTTCGTCGAGATAGCGGGCGATCGTCCTTATCACCGCAGGGTCGGCGGCGACTTCCCGTGAAGGGGGAAGATAGTGGTAGGAGAAGCCCTCGTCGCGAATGGCCCCCTCGACGAGAAGGAGCTCCCCCACGCCGATGTTCTTATCGAGAACCCCGCCCCCGCCGCAGAACATCACCTTTCGAATGCCCATCGCATGGAAGAGATCGAGATCCCCCGCGCATGCGGGACAGCCCACCTGCCCCGGTACGAGCAGGACGTTTTCGTCGGAAAACCGATAGACGGAGACGGGAACTTCCCCCGGTATTTCCCGTTCGGGCACGAGCTTTTTTTCAGCGATCAGCCGCTTCAAGGCTTCGGGAAAGAAGCAAATGACGAGCTTATCCGTGCCGAAGGGCGGCTCCTTCTTCGCCCCGATCATCGAGGCGGGCTCCAGCGTCGCTTGTCTGTTCTCGTCATATTCGAGAATGGGGAACTCGTTCGTTCTCATCGGGATCTCCTTGAAGAATGCGGAATTCTTCGGAAAGCCTTTTGGACTTTCGACAAAACTCCGTAACAGCATTATATCACGCCTCCCCCGAAAAGGCAAGACGGGCTCTTCCAAAAAAAATAAATTTCGCGCGTAAAATCGATTGACAAAAGAGAGGGTTTTCGGTACAATGAATAGGCTGTTCGGTGAATTTTGCCGAGCGGGACATCGCGGGGTAGAGCAGCCAGGTAGCTCGTCGGGCTCATAACCCGGAGGTCGTAGGTTCGAATCCTACCCCCGCAACCACTTATGGCGATGTAGCTTAGTTGGTTAGAGCGATCGGTTCATACCCGATAGGTCAGCGGTTCGACTCCACTCATCGCT
>CANPWF010000034.1 GCA_947581885.1 uncultured Clostridia bacterium | reverse complement strand
GTAAGGTCGGGCATGACGGTGGGAAGGCACCGCGCGAGCATCGTCTTGCCCGTCCCGGGAGGGCCCGCCATGAGCAGGTTGTGCCCGCCCGCGACGGCGATCTCGAGGGCACGCCGCGCGATGGGCTGCCCTTTGACGTAGCGAAGGTCCGCGGAGCTGTTCTTGTTGCGGTGAGGGACGAACTCCGCCGTCTCCAAAGGTTCGATGGGTTGGGTCCCCACGAGGTGGCGGACGACTTCGGTGAGGTTACGGGCGGGATAGATCTGCGCACCGCCCAAATATTTCGCCTCCTCCGTGTTCCCGAAGGGGATGATGAAGCGGGAGAAGCCGTGCCCCTTCGCCGAGATCAGAATGGGGAGCATGCCGCTGATGGGGCGAACATCGCCGTTGAGGGCGAGTTCCCCCAAAAAGACGGTCTCGCGAAGGTCCGCGCCGACGAGCTGTTCGCTCGCTTTGAGCAGACTCACCGCGATGGCGAGGTCGAATGCCGCGCCCTGCTTCTTGATGTCCGCGGGGGCGAAGTTGACGGTGATCCGATTCATCGGGAAGAGCAATCCGCTGTTCTTCAACGCGGAGCGGACGCGCTCCTTGCTCTCCTTCACCGCCGTATCGGGCAACCCGACCATGTCATAGCTCGGGATTCCCTTGTTGACATCCGTTTCCACTTCGACGGGCACCCCTTCGAGCCCGCTCAGCGCGTAACATACAACTTTGGCGATCATATTGGCCTCCTTACCGTTTTATCAGAAGAATTTCGCGAGCAGTTCCGCAGAGAGCGGGACCGAGAACGTGAACACAAAGAAGAGCGCGAACATCGCGACGAGCAGCCCGAGGGCGACCCACGCGCCGATCGTCATGCCCTTTCTTTCAACATTGTTCCCTTCGAGAAGGAACGCCATCCCCTCCGCGGAGAGCGCGAAGGAGAAGATGTAGGCGAGGAAAACGAATCCCACGCCCGCGGGCGCGAACGCGGCGGTGATGAGCGAAAGGACCATGCCGCCGAGCGGAACGAGGGTTCGGCGCAGGGCGATGCGTTCTGCCTTTCCGAAGCTCTTCTTCACAATGGCGCGGATACACAGCGCGATACGCCATACGGCGACGACGATCCCGAAAAGCCCGACTGCCGCGGCGGCGGGATTCATGACGGCACCCGTCACGGCGTAGATATCTCCGCTTCCCGAGAAGATCGGATAGAACCACGTCCATGCCGAGCGGACGGGCGAAGAGAACCCTCCCGCAAAGGACATCCAAGCGTATTCGAACACGTTATGGACGGACGAGACGGCGTTATCGTACAGGTTCACAAAGACCTGATGGGCGGGGAGCATCGCAAGCAGCGAGAGGATGAGGGCTCCCAGCAGGAAGGCGGCGGGGAAGGCGACGAGCGCGGAGACGTTCTTGTTCCTGTATTCGAGCGCGACCTCTTTCGCCCGCTCCTCTTTCTCCTCTTCGGGAGCGTCCGATCCGAGCGCGGCATCGAGGAAGAACCGCCTTGCCTTCCATTGGCGAACGACCGCGCACGCGAACAGCCCGCACACCCCTGCAACGGGGATGACGAACGCCCCGTGCACGCATATGGCGGCGGCGCAGAACAGCCCCGCGCCGAGGATGGGAAGGGCGGAGACGAACCCCGTTTTCTTCATGCCCGCGGCGTAGAACCGATGGCAGAGCGCGAGCGCGGCGGCGAAGAAGAAGATGCCGATCGAGAGCGGCGTGCCCATTCTCCCCAAGGAGAAGGAGAGGTTGCAGAGGGCGTACAGCGCGGCAAAGGCGAAGGCGGCAGCGTCGCTCTTCGTCAACCGCTTTGTGAAGAAATAGCCTACGACGAGCACGCCGAAGGAGGCGAGCATGGGGAAGAAACGGAGCCCGAAGGGCGAAAGCCCGAACATCGCCGTCCCGAGCGCGAGGAAGTCGAGCCCCAACGCGCCGTACACCGTGTCGCCGCGGTAGACGTTCATCGCCGAACCGTCCGCATGGGCGAGGGAGCGATCCGCCCGCATCTCTTCGATAGACTGCACGAAGGGACGCTCCTCCTCGCCGAACGAATAGAAGGAGGAGTGGATATCTTTGGGGAGCTCCCGCGTGAAGGGGACTTCGGGCGTTGCCGCAGACGTGCTGCTGCTGTTCGTCTGCGCCTCGTCCTCCGTCTTTTCCTCCTTTTCGGGGGCAAACTGGGTATCGATCAGGGCGTTCGCCCGCTCCTTCGCCGCCGCGGGCTTCTCATCCGAGATGGGAGGCACGTTGGCGATCGAGCAGTTCACGGCGACCCGATCCCCTTCCCGTTCGCCCTCTTCGGTGATCTCGCCGACGAAGATGATCTCTCCGATGCGGACATTCGCCGTCGTCTTGATGCGATAGTAGGGATAGGTCGTAATGGACCAATTCGCGGGGATCTCGAAGGGAGAGACCCAACCGAGCGCGTCGGCGTTCGAGATCGTCCCTTCCCGCCTCGTCGTGAAAGGACTGTCGTTGTCCAATCTCGTCGAGCGTTCGATCGAGAGTGTCGCCTCGTTCTCTTCCGCATAGACGGAGACGACGTTTACGAGCACGTCGACGAGGCGAACGGTGTACGACTTCACCGTCTCCTTCCCGTCCTCCCCCTTGACAAGTTCCTTGTGGGAAGATTCGAGGCGAAAGACGACGAACATATCGTTGTTCTCCGTCGACGCGGCGAGCTCGTAACTTGTTCCCGTGTTCTCGAACGAACCGAGCGTGCCCATGCCGAGCGCGAGGAAAACAACTGCCAGCGCGAGGAAGGCGATGAAGAAGGGCGAAAATCGCGCCCGCGGTTTGGTTTTCGGCTGTGAAGTTTCCATAACGTACTACCTTCGAAAGATTGATCCCCCTTATTCTAACCGAATCAATGAAAATTGTAAACGGATTTTCGGGAAAAATCGGAAAATTTTCACGCGGTATATAAATGTATAGGAGCCGCACCCCTTTTCGCCCCCCCTGGCTCCCCTCTCGGCTCCCCCTCATAGGCAGTCGCGCCGCTCCTTGCTCCTCGTTTCTCGGCTCCCCCTCTCCACCTCATTTCGAGCGCAGTCGAGAAATCTCGCACGGCTCCCAACATACATGTACGTATGGAATTGGGCGAGATCCTTCGACTCCGCTGCGCTCCGTTACTTCGCCTGCGGCTCGTGCGCCCTTCGGTCGGGCAGGATGAGGTGAGGGGCGGGAACGCACCCCGCCCTTCAACACCCCCCCCCGGCCAAAGAAAAACGGTTCGTCCGAGGACGAACCGTTTGTTCTCACTTCTTCTCTTTGATCTTTGCGGCTTTGCCCGTACGTCCGCGCAGGTAATAGAGCTTTGCCCTTCTCACCTTGCCCTTCCGCACCACGGTGACGTACGCCACCTTGGGGGAATGCAGGGGGAAGCAACGCTCCACGCCGACACCGAACGAAAGACGGCGAACGATGAAACTCTCGCGAATGCCGCCGTTCTTCTTGGCGATGACAACGCCCTCGAAGTTCTGGACCCTCTCCTTCCCGCCTTCGATGATGCGGTAGCCGACTTTCACCGTGTCGCCCACGTTGAACGAGGGAACTTCCTTCTTCATGTTTTCCGCTTCGATCTGCTCGATGAGCCCCATGACTTTACCTCCTGTTGCGCGGCGTTCATGCTCTTTCCGACCGAATCGGAGCACTGTGGCAGAGGACCGCCCGAAGTCAATTCACGATTATATCGGAAAAACAAAAAAATTGCAATCGATTTTGCACGGATTTGGGAAAATTTTTATCGGCAAAGCAAGGAATGTTGCTTGACGGAATTCAATTTGTGAAGTATAATAAATTTAATCGCGCTTTTGCACGGAGGAAAGTATGAAGATCAATCTTGCCAACGGAGAATCGGTGATCAAAACTTGGAACTATGCGCAGGGAGAAGGGAAAGAGGACGGCAAAGCCCAGCACTTCCAGAGTTCGCTCACCGTCACCAATAAGCGGCTCATCTCGTCGGTGTTCCGCAAAGGGGGAGCGCACAGCGGCCTCTATACGCAGGAGATCTTCCTCGAGGACGTGAAGGCGGTCTCGGGCTTCTATGCGAAGAAGGCCTCCGTCGCCGCGCTCGTCATCTGCATCATCCTCGCCGTGCTCTCCGTGCCCGCGATCGTCTACCTCGCGTTTCTGCCCTCTTCGATGCTCGCATACAGGCTCTCCTTCCCCATTCGGCTCGCGTTCTTCGCGGTCCCCGTGCTGTTGATCTTCCTCGGCATCCTCCTCTTCAACCTCAAAAAGAAGTCGAGCTTTTACCTGTATCTCTCGACGCGCGGCGTGGAAGGCACCCCGATGGAGATCTCCGCGAACATCGTCGGCAACCGCAAGAACAAGACCATGACGAATATCGACATCGTGCACGTGCACCCCGCCGTGGCGGAAGAGATCGTCTCCACCCTCGGCGCGATCATCCTCAATCACCGCGGCGAACGCAATGCTACGCCCGTCGCCGCTCCCGTCGTCACTCCCCAATCGGGCGTGAGAACGTTGTTCTGAACACGATAACCGAAAATGCGCCGCATACAGCGGCGCATTTTTTTATTTTTTCTTACCCCATGCTATCATTTTTCGGAAATTTTCCGTCCGCCGATCACCTCGGCTTCGCAAAGGTTCCGCTCTGTAAAAGGAAGGGCGGGAAGCGCGAGGAAGGTCTCCGAGGCGGCGAGCGTCCCTACGGGCGCGGTTTCAACCTGCATGGGAGCACCGAGCCCGAGCGATATTCCGTCAAATTCGGACGGGGGATAATTCGCCTCCCACTGCGCGACAAATCGGACGTCGTACGCGGTAAAGGTGTATTCGTCGCGTCCGCCCGCTTTATAGAGCGTATCGTTCTCGAGGACCCACCCGTCGATCGTCGCGAGCCACCCCTTGAAGATGTGATTTTCCCAAGTGGGTTCCTGCGCGGGAATGGTGTACTTTTCGCCGATCTTGAACCGACGGCTCTCGCTCGGGAGATTTTTCACTTCGCTCCCGCCGTCGCCCTCGGCGAACAGGACTCTGTACGTGGGCTCTTCGTCGCCGAGCGTGTACAATTTGCCCTCATCCCCCGCGGCGGCAAACGCGTAATATGCGGACTGCTCTTCGAAGACGATGAACGTCACGTCCCTCGCCTTCTCCTCGCCGTACCGGTACGTCATGTTGCACGTGACGACCTTGTACTCTCCGACGCTGAACGCCTCCGCCCCCGCCACCGCCGCGCCGCCGTACGTGAGCGCGACCGTGTTGCCGAACTCGATCTTCAAGAGTTTGTCGTAGAAAGCCGTATATTTTGTGCCCGTGATGTTGAGCGGGGCGGGAAGGGCTTCCTTTTCCCCGAACGTCATCGATTGCCCCGGGACCCCCGTATCGTATACGAGATCGCCGTCCTCGTTCAGCGCGATGGTCACCCCGATCTCTTCCGCGTCCCCCTCTTCACAGGTGTAGACTCCCTCGACCGAAGTGAATTTTATATAGTGGTAGTAATACCCGCCGCCCATGTTCATCGCAATGACGAAGTGCGCCGTGCTCCCGTCTACGTCGACCGTGACAGAGGCGGGGATCCCGACATCGCCGCTCCAAACGCCTTCGAGATCGGAGGAGGGCGCGGGCTCATCCTCCGTCCACTGCGCGGTGAGCGTGATGGTTCCCTCCGCCGCGTCGGCGGCTTTCACCGTATAAGAAGAGCCTTCCACCTTGCCGCTCTTTGCTGCCCACCCGTCGAACTGCCAGCCCTCTTCGGCTTGCAGCGCGGTGAGCGGGATCGTATCGCCGACGGTCTTCTCCGTCTGCGGCGCGGGTGCGGCGGCCCCTTCCGCTGCATGGCTTTCCCCGAGGCTGAACGCCACGGTGTACGTCACGGGCGCGGGTTCCTCTTTCTCGCCGCCGCAAGCCGCCAAAACGCCGAGCCCGAGGCACACCGTCAAAAGAGCCGTGAGAAGATACAAAATGCGTTTTTTCATGGTTCCCTCCCTCTGTCGGATCGCCGATGAAATCATCGGTACGGTAAAGCCATTATACCATGTAGTACCCCCCCCCGTGTCAATACATATTAAATAAATTGTATGAAAGATTTCCGTTTCAAGAATTTGAAAAGGTGCGCCCGCTCTATGAAAGCGGGCGCACCGACTGTATTTTTCTTACCCCATTCCCTCATTTTGAAGAATTTCCCCGTCCGTTTCGGGGGCTTTGACTTCGCGGATCCCCTGCACCACGGCGTAGGTGTCCCTTCGGAAAAGGGTGTTGGAAAGCAACTTTCCGTTCTCATAGACGAGGAGCCTGCTCTCGCTCGCCACCCCCTGCTTGGCGGCGCGGACGACGCGGTCCTCTTCCCCCTCGACGATCTTCTCGGGCGGGGGATCGACGCGGAGAAGCACCTTGCTCTCGACGCGGTACTCCTTCCCGTCGGGCATGCCGTACACGGTGAAGGCGACCTTCCCCTCCCCCGCTCTCGCTTGCAGATAGACGGGGAAGAGATAGGGATTGCGGAACTTCAAGTCGCTTCCCGAAGAGACCATCGCGTCGAGCGAGGGCGGCACATATCCCACCGAGAGGGAGTGCGGGTGGCTCTCGGTGACGGTGAGCCCCGCGCGGAGGGCGGCGTTCATGAGGGTGGTGCTCGCCTGACACACGCCCCCGCCGTACCCCTTCACGAACTCCCCGCCCACGATGACGGGTGCCTCTTCGAACCCGTTTGCGGCGGTGCGTTCCCCCACGACCGAATTGAAGGAGAACTCTTCCCCGGGGAGAAGGGTATACCCCGCGATGCGTGCGGCGGCGAGCACGATGTTGTGCGAACGGGGAAGGTTGGTTTTATCGTACGAAGTCGAGAAGGAAGAAAGCGTGCGGGTCCTCTCCTTCACATCCTCCGCCGTAAAGGACGGGGAGTATTCCGCCGTGCGAAGGGTCGCTTCCGTCCTGCCCTCTTTGAGAGCGTTCCATATTTCAAAGAGCGTCCCCTCGAAGTCGCACAATACGCCCTTCTCCTCTTTTCGGACGGAGAACCCCTTGGCGGAGAAGGAAAAGGCTGCGTCCTTTGCGTCCCGCGCGAACCGCTTGCAGAGCTTTTCGATCTCCTCTTCCGCGTCCGCCCACTGCAAGGTTACATTGGCGGTGTAAGAGCCCTTCTTTGCGCGGGGAAGAAGAGTATTCAGGTCGTCCGAAAAGCCGAGTTTGTACGAAACGTCCCCCGCGGGCGTATGCACGAGAAAGAGCGGAAGGGACTTCCCGATCTCCGAGCGCACCCTCTCTTCCGCAGTATACAGCGGGAGCCCGCCGACATCCACCCCGTTGACGACGACCCCCTTCCTCGTTTTTCCCGCAAAGCCGCCCAAAAGAAAAACGCTCCCGATTATTAGGAGCGTCGCCAAGGTCCGTATCTTCATTCCCGCCCCCGCAAGAGCCGACGGAGCGTGGTTTCGTCCAAATCGAAGGGGGGTTCCCCCACCTTCGCGCGGCCGCCGTCCGCATGGAAGTCCGAACCGCCCGTTACGATCAATCCGTGCTTTTCGGCAAACGAACAGAACTCCGCCGTCTCTTCCGCAGTATGCGTCGTATACCTGCATTCTATGCCGCAAAGCCCTGCCTCGACGAGGCGGGCAAGGAGCTTTGCTCTTTTCGGGTCGCTCTTTGCTTTGAGGGCGATTCTGTCTCCCCCGCCGTAGTACGCCCGCTCTTCCTCTTCGGAAAAGCACAGCACCCGCCCGGGGTGGGCGAGAACGGAGACCCCGCCCGAATCGCGGACGACTTCGATCGCCTCTTCGGGGGAAGGACGGCCGAATTCCGAGAAGGCGGGCTTGCCGCGGACGAACGCCTCGACGAACGTCTCGCCCGCACTCTTTTGAAGTTTTTCGGCGAACGCCCGCACGACGTGCATGGTATGAATGGGGCTGTCCTTTCGGACATGGTATGCCTCGATTTCGTCCATGGTCACGGAAATTCCGTAAAATTTGTTGGCGAGAACGCGCATCCTCTCCGCCCGCTCTTCCGCCTTCTCCCGCCTTTCACGGAGAAATTTTTCATACGCCCCGTCCGCGCGGGAGCCGTACCCGAGGATATGCACTTTGCTCCCGTTGTCGTAGGCGGAGATCTCCCACCCGCGCACAAAGGTGAGCCCGTATTCTTTCGCCGCCGCCTCCGCCTCTTCGCAGCCTTCCATCGTGTCGTGATCGGTGAGGGAGAAGGCTTCCGTCCCGCTCTCCTTCACGCGGCGGACGACTTCCGCGGGGGAATATTTCCCGTCCGAACAGACGGAATGCAGATGAAGGTCCGCTCTCATTTGACGATCTTCCCCCCCTTGATGAAGATTTTATTGCACGTCGCGCCGTACAGCACCCGCTCGGCGTGGGTGCAGGTGAGGATACACTGCAAGCCTTCCACCTTGGACAGGAGCTTTTTGCGGCGGGGAAGGTCGAGCTCGCTCATCACGTCGTCGAGGATGAGGACGGGCGGTTCCCCCGAAAGGGCGCGGAAGATCTCCACTTCGGCGAGCTTCATCGAGAGTGCCGCCGTCCGCGCCTGCCCCTGCGAGGAATATCCCCTCGCTTCCTGCCCGTCGATGAGAATGCGCACGTCGTCCCTATGGGGCCCCACCGAGGTGAACCCAAGTCGAAGGTCCCTCTCCCGTGCGGCGCAGAGCTCTGCAAACACGCGCTCCTCGATCTCTTCCGCCGTCTCCTTTCTTCCATCCGAACCGAGCGACAGCGTCTCTCCCCCGTCCGTGAGGAAGGCATGCGCTTCCTGCGCAAGGGGGGAAAGCATGGCGAGATATTCCCGCCGTTTGAGGATGATCCGCGCCGCGTACTTGGCGAGCTGTTCGTCCCAGACGGAAAGCGTCTCTTCCACCATGGCAACGTCCCTCTCTTTCAGAAGGTTATTGCGCTGATCGAGGATCTTCTGATAGCGAAGGAGGGCGGAGCAGTACTCGCGCGAAGTCTGCGAGATGGAGAGATTCAAAAACCGCCTTCTCTCGTCGGGGCCGTCCTGCACGAGGCGGAGTTCCCCCGGGGAGAAGAACACGCTCGTCATGTTTCCGAGGAAATCCACCGCCCGCGCGACGCGGTTGCCGTTCACGGTGAGCTCCCGCCTGTTCTCGTAGATCGCGGCTCCCAAGGTCACCGAGCCGTAGCGGCTCGAAAGCACCGCCGAAATTTTGGCGCAGTCCGTCCCGTGGCGGATGAGCTGGCGGTCGTGCCGAATGCGCAGAGACGAACCCGTGCAAAGATAATACACCGCCTCCGCGCAGTTCGTCTTGCCCTGCGCGTTTCTGCCCGCGAGCACGTTGAGCCCGTCCGAAAAGAGGAAGGTCTCGTCCTCGTAATTTCTGAAATTGTGGAGGGTCAATTTTTGGATGCGCATCAAATTTCCCCGAAAAAACACTTTTCTTTCGCGCGTTTTTGTATTATAATGGGAATGAGGGAAATCCCCGTACGACTATTATACCAAATTTCCGCCGAAACACAAAACGTTTGAAGAGGAAAAAATGAAAACACAGTTCGACTTCCTTTGGGAAAAGATCCGCGAACGGGTAAAACCGCTCATCAACCCCATCTCGTACAGCACGTTCATCGAGACGCTTGTCCCCGTGGACGTTGTCGACCGCAAGCTCGTTCTGAAAGCGGAGACGGAGATCGCCGCCGCCACCATCACCAAGAACCACTTATCGGCCCTTCGGGAAGCGGTCGCCGCGGCGGACGTGGGGGTCTCGGATGTTGCCGTCATCGTGGAGGGAAGCGAGACGTACGCCCTCGACGAATCGGACGGCCCCGACGAACTCCCCCTCGACAAACGCTTTACCTTCGATAGCTTTGTGGTGGGCACGTCCAACAAGTTCGTGTACAACGCGGCGAAGTCGGTGGCGAACGCCCCGGGCGAGAACTTCAATCCCCTCTACATCTACGGCGGGACGGGGCTCGGGAAAACCCACCTCTTGCAGGCGATCGCCAACGAGGTCGCCCGCACCAAGCCCTCTTTGAAGGTGCTCTATACGACGAGCGAGAAGTTCCTCAACGAATTTGTGGACAGCCTCGCCCGCAAGGGCACGGGCAGAGAGGCGAAGTTCCGCAACCGCTACCGCTCGGTGGACATCCTTCTCATCGACGATATCCAATTCTGGGCGGAAAAGTACGGCGTGCAGGAGGCGTTCTTCCATACCTTCAACGAGCTGTATGCGCAAAATAAGCAGATCGTCATCTCTTCCGATTGCCCCGCAAAGGACTTGAAGGCACTCGAAGAGCGGCTGCGCACCCGCTTCGAAGGGGGGCTCATCGCCGACATTCAACCGCCCGACATCGAGACGAAGATCGCCATCTTGAAGCGCAAGGCCCTCGAAAAGAAGTACGTCGTGCCCGAAGAAGTGCTCGCCTTCCTCGTGAAGAATTCGGATAACAACGTGCGTACCCTCGAAGGGCGGCTCAACACCGTCATCTTCGCGAGCAAACTGCACGAGGAGCCCATCTCCTTACAGCTCGCCGCAACCGCTTTGCAGGAATCCATCGTCACCGAAGAGAGCATGGAAGTCACCCCTGAGGCGATCGTCAAGGCGACGTGCGCGCACTTCAACATGACGAAAGAGGACCTGCTCGGCAAAAACAAGCGGCAGGATTTCGTGTATGCGCGGCACATTTGCACCTATCTCATGTGCGACATGCTCGCCCTTCCCCTCGTCTCCGTCGGGAAAGAGATGGGAAGGGACCATTCCACCGTCATCTTCGCCCGCGACAAGGTCGCCGACCTCATGCGGGTGAGCGACGCGACCGCCAAGGACGTAAACGACATCAAGAGCGCGGTCCTTCGGCAGTGAACTTTTGAAAACGCCCGCCGCACGGCGGGCAAATTTATCGCCCATGAAAACCTTTTCCGAGGGGACGTGCGACGCCGTTGTCATCGGCGCGGGACATGCGGGGTGCGAAGCCGCCCTCGCCCTCGCCCGAACGGGGAGATCGGTCGTCCTTCTCACCCTCAATCCCGATAGCATCGGCTTTATGCCGTGCAACCCCTCCGTCGGCGGAACGGCGAAGGGGCATTTGGTGCGCGAGATCGACGCGTTGGGCGGCGAAATGGGCGTTTGCGCGGATAAGTGCGCCCTGCAATATCGGATGCTCAACGAGGGAAAGGGTGCGGCGGTGCAATCTCTCCGTGCGCAGGTGGATAAAAACAAATACCATACCGAGATGAAGCGCGTCCTCGAAAACACCGAACATCTTCGCATCGTGCAGGGCGAGGCGGAAAAGATTTTGGTGCGGAACGGGGAAGTTTTCGGCGTAAAAACGACATATGGGGGCGTTTTTTCCTGTAAGAAGGTCATCGTCGCGACGGGCGTTTACCTCAACGCGAACACCGTCACAGGGGAAGTCGTGCAAAAGAGCGGGCCGAGCGGGTTCGCCCCCGCGACCAAACTCACGAAGTCCCTTCTGCAACTCGGTTTTTCCGTCCGCCGCTTCAAGACGGGAACCCCCGCCCGCCTCGACGGCAGAACGGTGGACGCTTCCGTCCTCCAAATTCAGCCCGGGGAAAGAACTTACCCCTTCTCCTTTTTGAATTCCTCCGTCCCCGAGGAGCAGAAGCACTGCCTTCTCGGCTGGACCAACCAAAAAACGCATGAGATCATCTTGAATAACCTCGACCGCGCCCCTCTTTATAACGGCGGGATCACCTCCACGGGTCCCCGCTACTGCCCTTCGATCGAGACGAAAGTCGTCCGCTTTTCGGATAAGGAGCGGCATCAGATCTTTTTGGAACCCGAGGGCGCGGATACCAACGAAGTGTATGTGCAGGGGCTCTCCACCTCCCTTCCCCACGACGTGCAGAAGGAGATGTACCGCACCGTCCGAGGGCTTGAACGGTGCGAGATCGTCCGCTACGCCTATGCGATCGAGTACGACTGTATCGACCCGCTCGACCTTCTCCCCACCCTCGAATACAAGAAGGTGAAGGGGCTGTACACCGCGGGGCAGATCAACGGCACGAGCGGGTACGAAGAGGCGGCGGCGCAAGGGCTGATGGCGGGGCTGAACGCTTCGCTCTCCCTACGAAAACTTCCCCCTCTCATCTTGCGGCGGGACGAAGGGTACATCGGGGTCCTCATCGACGACCTCGTGACCAAGGGCACGGACGAACCCTACCGCATGATGACTTCCCGCGCCGAGTTCCGCCTCTCCCTCCGGCAGGACAACGCCGACCTTCGCCTCACCGAAAAGGGACGAGCGTGCGGGCTCGTGACGGACGAACGGTACGAAAAATTCCTCGAACGGAAAGCCTTGCGCGAGGAGACGCTTCGGATCCTTGAAGGGCGTGCCGACAAGGCGACCGCAGACATGGTGGCGGCAAAACACGGCATGACGCTCACGCAAGGGGTAAAATATGCCGACCTCATCCGCCGCGGGATCCCCCTTTCCGAGATTTGCGAGGCGTTCGGAATTTTGGGGGAAATGCCGCGCGACGTGCTCCTTTCCGCCGAGACGGAGATCGGGTACGAGGGGTACTTGAAGCGCAACCTCGAGGAGATCGAGCGGGCGAAAAAGGCGGAGGAGAAGCCCCTTCCTTCCGATCTCGATTACAATACGGTTACGGGCTTGCGCCTCGAAGCGCGGGAAAAACTCAACCGCGTGAAGCCGCTGAACTTCGGACAAGCGTCCCGTATTTCGGGTGTCTCCCCCGCCGACATCGCCGTATTGATGGTGTATGTGAGTATGAAAAAGTGACGGGCATCCCTTTGAAGATGCCGTTGTCCCCGCAG
>CANPWF010000033.1 GCA_947581885.1 uncultured Clostridia bacterium | reverse complement strand
CCCGTTGAGTTCAAGATTCCCAAGCTCGCAAGCGAGAGCGGTGTAACCTATAACGACGACGGCTTCACACTTGGGAAGAGTGTTTCATCGCTCTTTGCGGGAGAACCCACTGCAACGAGCGGAACGGGCTTTGTCGTTACACTCACAACATCGGGCGGTGTCGGTTGGTTCAAACGTGGCGGTGTGTACATCAAAATGGGTGATGCAAACAAGTATTTCACCGTTATTTCGACAGACAACAAAACAAACAACGCGGTCACCTTCTATGATGCCGATTGGGCGAGACGAACGATTGATAAACAGCCAGACCTCAACAGTAGTCTAACATATACACTCGTCTACGCCGCTTCGGAACATGCGTATTATCTGCACCTTCATGGATACGAGACATTTAGATTTGCTTCTTCCGCTGATTTCACCCTGTATGCAGATAAAGCAACCTCTGCGCTCTTTGCGGATGGAGACCGCGTACTCGGGTTGGGATATTTCAAGAGTGAAGATAATCTCACATACTCGAACGTCTACTACGGAATCGGCGACGAGGCAGTGAAGAAGGCGATCGACGAGATGAAGGTTCAGGTCAATCTCGATCAAATCGACGCGGGATATGGCTCTGCGAAACTTTACGTTTCGGGCAACTGCTACGCGAGTGAGACGGAAATCAACAGCGGCGATAAAGTATTCATCGGCTCCAACGTCCGCGTCGACGTGACGGTAGGGGATGAATACGAAATCAGCGATATCACCGTGAACACAGTTTCCAAGAAGGACGAGATGAACGGCTCCTCTCTCACCGTTCAAAACGTCACCGATACGACGACCGTCAACGTCACCTTCAAACCGGTGACCAAGTACACCGTTTCGGGCACCTACACCTATACCTCGGGTACGCTCGTGGGCAGAGAATATAAGAACGATACCGATGTTATCACCGTAACCTCGGGCACGTTCTCCAATACGGTGGAAACGCACGACGGTACATGGGAAATCAACCTTCCCGAAGGCGAACACGATATCACCGTGGAGAGCGAAATGTTCCGCGGAACGACGATCGAGAACGTCAACGTCACGACGGACGGCGCGACCGTTTCTGAGAAAGTCGAGTTCGAAGTTCCCAAGTTCGCAGATGAGAGTGCTGCAACCTATACGGAAAACGGCTATCAATTCGGGGCGAATAAAGGTTCGCTCCTTGCGGGCAACCCCATGACGGAAAACGGCTTCGTGTTCGAGTACACCGTGAAAGGGACTGCGACGGGCGATTGGTATAAAACAGGTGGTTTGATCATGAATGATGCCGTATCGGGTGGATCAAGAGACAGCATTTTCATTTTCAACTACGCTTCTTACAATTCGGATAAAGCGATAATTTACCTTATGGACGGTTCGCGTTCCGATGGAAACCGCTACCATACGAATTTCAAGTACGATAAAGCAGTCGATACGCTGAAGGTGAAGATCATCTACTATGACGGAGCGTTCTATTTCTCCTTCAACAACAACGCGTATCTCGCTCGCCTTGACAAGAACTGTGTCGAGAATGATGTCGGCAAAAGCATGCCGATCACTAAGGAGAATTTCTTCAAGGATAAGACGAGATATCTCGGTCTCATGAACTTTGATAGTAAGTCGACGGACGTAATAATCTCCGATGTTCACTACGCGCTTGGCAACGATGCCGCAACGGCTGCTCTCGACGAGATGAAGGTCTCCTTTACCGTCGATCAGATTGACGGCGAAAAGGGCTCCGCGAAGGTTTACGCGACGGGCAACTGCTACGCGAGTGAGACGGAAATCAACAGCGGCGATAAAGTATTCATCGGCTCCAACGTCCGCGTCGACGTGACGGTAGGGGATGAATACGAAATCAGCGATATCACCGTGAACACAGTTTCCAAGAAGGACGAGATGAACGGCTCCTCTCTCACCGTTCAAAACGTCACCGATACGACGACCGTCAACGTCACCTTCAAACCGGTGACCAAGTACACCGTTACGGGAACGTACATCTACACTTCGGGCAGGCTCGAAGGCGAAGTCTACAAGAACGACGACGATACCATTACCGTCACTTCGGGTCAGTACAGTGGCACAGGTTCGGGCGGTACATGGTCGATCGACCTTCCCGTAGGCGAACACAATATCACCGTCGATAGCAAGATGTTCCGCGGAACGACGATCGAGAACGTCAACGTACAGGCGGATACGGGCGCGACCGTGCAAGAGCCCGTTGAGTTCAAGATTCCCAAGCTCGCAAGCGAGAGCGGTGTAACCTATAACGACGACGGCTTCACACTTGGGAAGAGTGTTTCATCGCTCTTTGCGGGCGAGCCCACGGCCGCAAGCGGAACGGGTTTTGTTATCTCCTTCACGGCGACGAAAGGCACCTCGGGTTGGTTTATCTACGGTGGCTTCTATCTTACGCAGGATACCACCAATGTGTGGATTACGACTGCGCTGAAAGGCGACGGAAAGTGCTGGCTCGGGGTAAAGGCTCCCAATTCTTGGGGCTATGTCAATAACGGCATGAATGAGCATAAAGAGTCGTCGCCGCTCTCCATGACGTTTATCTACGATCCGACCGATAACGCTTACTATGCGAAGGTTGGATCCGATGCGCCGATAAAAATAACTTTTAGTGGTTCCACGACCTTCGATCACTCATATGTGGCAGAGACATTCTATCAGCCTGCGGTGCGTAAACTCGGGATGGGATATGCGGGTTCCGAACTCGATATTACGTACACGAACGTCTACTACGGAATCGGCGACGAGGCAGTGAAGAAGGCGATCGACGAGATGAAGGTCTCCTTCACCGTCGATCAAATCGACGGCGAGCAGGGCTCCGCGAAGGTCTACGCTTCCGGCAGTTGCTACGCAAGCGAGACGGAAATTATCGACGGTAAGGTGTTCTACGGCTCCAACGTCCGCGTTCAAGTGACCACAGCAAGAAACTATGAGGTCGAAAATATTGAAGTGAATAACGAGTCCAAGTTCTCCGAATTTGCGGGCGGATCCCTCACGGTTCAAAACGTCACCGATACAACGACTGTCAAAGTCACTCTCAAGTGGAACGAGAAGTACACCGTTTCGGGCACTTAAACCTATGCTTCGGGTACACTCGTGGGCGGAGTCTACAAGAACGACAACGATACCGTTACCGTCACTTCGGGCGCGTATAGTGGCACTGGTTCGGGCGGTACATGGTCGATCGATCTCCCCGTGGGCGAGCATGATATCACCGTGGGAAGTGCCATGTTCCATGAGACGATGACCGAGCATGTCAACATACAGGATGAGGACGCAACCGTACAAACCCCCGTTGAGTTCAAGATCCCGAGACTCACAACCGAGGACGGTGTAACCTATACGGAAAACGGTTTCAAACTTCCGGCGAAGTTTCTCTCGAGCTTTGCGGGCGAACCTACGGCGAAAAGCGGAACCGGCTTCGTTATCACCTACACCACAGCGGGCGCGGGAGCCGATTGGTTCAACCGCGGCGGCATTTATCTCATGGTGGGCAGTGATCGCTGTCACTTCTCATTGGCCTCAAGGGCAAACGTAAACTCCAATCTCGTCGGTTTCTCGTACTATGACAAGTGGGACTATAAACAGTTTGACGGAGTCGATTTGAATGCAGAAATGACGATTACGCTCGTGTATGCCGCTTCGGAAAATACGTACTATGTGAAGATCAATGAATATGCGCAGACGTTCAAGTTTACATCGAATGCAGATCTTGACGTTTATGGCGGTCAAGTTAATAACGCTATCTTTAGGACTGCTGACCGCAAGCTCGGAATGGGATATACGAAATCCTTTTTTGAAAACGAGTACAAGAACGTCTACTACGGCATCGGCGAAGAAGCGGTGCAGAAAGCACTCGCCGAAATGGGACTTGAAGCGTAACCAAAAAAAGCGGGGCAACCCGCGAGAGTGCGAACAAAAAGCCCTCCCCCTTTCACGGGGGAGGGCGATTCGTATTCCGATTCAACTCTTCCGATAGGCGGAAGGGGAGAGCGATGTCTTTTGACGGAAGATCCGCGAAAAGTAATTATAATCGGGGAAACCGCAATGCTTCGCGATCTCGCCAACGGGCAGGGGGGGGTATCCTTTAATAGCTGTTTTGCGAGCGCGATGCGTTTGCTCAAAATGTAGTTCTTCACCGAAGCGTTGAATTCGTTGCGAAAGACTGCCTGCAACGTCGTTTTCGATACAAAGAACTGCTTGCAAAGTTCATCGATGGAGAGCGATTCGGCGATATGTTCGTTGATGTAATTTTCGATCTTGGTGGAAAGGGAGTCCGTTTTCAACGAGATCATGCTTTCCGTCCACATATACTGAATGCACGTCTGCGCGATGCGGATGGCGGAATCGAGCGTCGAACGGGTGAACACGGGGAGATCCCGATAGGCGTTGAGCTGTTCTTCCTCGTCGAGCTTATACCGCTTGGCGGCTTCGATCGCCTTGGAAACGGATGAAAATTTCTGCTCCGCGTCGCGGAACCGCCCGAGCATGAGATAGGCGATGACGTTCTCGCCATAGAGCACGGGAGCCATCACTTCGCAGATGCCCGCATGACAGGTGTAGATGTTCACCTGCTTCGTCGTCTCCAACCTGCCGAGATGCTCCTGATCGCACTTCGCGCACGATTGGGGGAAGCGAGCGCGGATGTTCTTACAGTACGGCGGCACTCCCGTGGCGTAGGCACTCAAACACTGCCGTTCGAGGTCGAACAGCGAGATCGGGACCTTCGTGCAGTTATAAAAATCGAAAAGAAGTCGGTCGATCTTTTCTCTGTCGAATGTGACTTTCATACAAACAGTGTACCTCTTTTAATTTGAAATGTCAAGCCGATTAGCATAAAACCTTCCAAAAAATGCAGAAGGGGACCTTTACCCCCTTTTTTGCTTTTTTTATAAAAATCATGCACCGTTATCGGATAAAACAGAGTTTTGGCATCATAATAAAATTCGGCGAAAAAAGCGGGTCGTCTCCCCAAAAGGAAGGCTTTGCATGCCCCGAGCGTTCTTCTTCCCGCGCTGTCGGAAAACCGCGAACCGAGGCGAAAAAGCCCCGATTTTGCAAAAAAGGTCGCGTAAAATCAGGCATCATTTTTTCAAAAAAAGCCACCCATTGTCAAAAAACGACACCGTCGTTCAAATTTTTGTCATAGGAATTCATGATCGGAATTGCTTGACAATGGGGGGGGGGTGAAGAGGTATGATAAGATAAACCGGTTTAGTAGATTAAACAATTGACCATCACTGCAATTTACTTTTGCCGAGGGGTACGGATGACGATCTGGTATCTATACACGCTATCGTTCGCTCTCTGCGCCGCGCTGGGGCTCTTGCTTGCGCGGATGCTCGGAGAAAAGCGGCACCATATTGCGGAGTGCATTCTCGCGCTCCTTTTTGCCGCGCTCCTCTTTGCGGGCTATCTCTATGATACCGACGCTATCTCCACGGTCTACGCGCCCGATGCTGTCCCCGGTGTTCATACGGTGGGAAGGATCGGCGCGCTCATCCTCTCGTGGATCTCGGTCGCGGGCGGGTTGTTCCTTGTGCTGTATCCCTTCTTCCGTGAAAAATGTCCGTGGGTGAGCGTTCTCACCGTGCTCCCGCTCGCGGCGTTCTTTTTTGATGTCATCTTCCTGAACGACTACGTCGCCCTGTACACGGGGCACGCCCTTGCGGAGGGCGTTACGGTGCGCTCCGCCATTCTCGCGGCGAGCGTCGGCGTGGGGCTCGGGATCGCCGTCTGCCAATTTGCGTGGGCGGTGAAGGGGTTCGGCGCGTACAAGAAAAAACTCGGCTGGGTCGCTCTCGCACTCCTCGGGATCCTCCTTTGCACCGCCCCCAATTATACACTTCAACTCCTGCTCCGCCCGGGGAACTACGCGATGAAGGTCATCGACCTCAATCTGTGGCACCGCATCTATATCTATCCCGCCGCCGTCATTCCCGTCGTGCTCGCGCTTCTCGTCGGGAGCAAGGACGCGGAGACGAAGCGGCTCGTTCTCCTGTACTATTCGCTTGCCGGACTGTGGCAATTCATGTTTATTCAAAAATTCCCCATGCTGTGGGGGATGTCCCGCCTCGGAAGTTTGCCCTTCCACCTCTGCAATACCGCAATGTATATCCTGCCGCTCTGCCTCGCCTTCAAGATGAAGCGGCTCTTTTATTTCACCTACTTCATCAACGTATTCGGGGCGTTCATCGCCATGATGATGCCCAATTACGGGTTGGAAGGTCTGGGCGGTTCGATGATCGTCGCGGGGACGTTCCGCTTCTTCCGCTCCCACTATCAGGCATTCTTCATGCCCCTTCTCTGCGTGGGATTCGGGGTGTTTGAACGTCCGCGGCTCAAACAATTCCTCTATTCCATCGTGGGGTTCGGCTGCTATTTCCTGCTCGTGCTCTTTCTGAACAGCTGGTTCTCCAACTATGTGCACGGCGTGGATTATTTCTTCATCAATTCCGACTTCGTTGCCGACAAACTCGGCACATGGGCGGAACGCCTGCGCGACCTTGTATGGAGTTTCAGGATAGGCGAACTCTCGTTTACTTTCTACCCGCTCTATCAGGCAATTTATTTCCTCGTATACTGTCTGCTTGCGTTTGCGATGTGGTTTTTATACGAACTCGCCTATCGGAGCGTGGACGGCTGGAAGGATCTCGCCGTGCGCAGGCGAAAGATAAAAATGGACGCGCTCGCGCACGAATACACAAAGGAGGGAGGCATCCCCATGTACGAAAACAAGGCACTTCTGTGCGTAGAGAATTTTTCCAAGCGGTACGGTAAGAGCGATGTCTATGCCGCATATAAAGTAGACCTCGAAGTAAACGGCGGCGAGATCTTCGGGTTCCTCGGCCCCAACGGCGCGGGGAAGTCCACCATCATCAAGAGCATCGTGGGGATCCAGCCCGTCGACGAGGGCACCGTCTCCGTCTGCGGCTACGACGTAAAAAAGCAGAGCGTACAGGCCAAGCGGCAGATCGGCTTCGTGCCCGACCACTATGCCCTGTACGAACGTCTCACGGGGAGGGAATACGTCAACTACATCGCCGACCTCTACGAGATCCCGCAGGCGGAGCGCGATGAACGTCTCAACGGGTATCTCGAAATTTTCGAGATGCAAAGTGCCTTCGACGATCCCATCTCCACCTATTCGCACGGCATGAAGCAAAAGGTCGCCATCATGGCGGCACTCGTGCATAACCCCAAGGTGTGGATCCTCGACGAACCCTTGACGGGCCTCGACCCGAACAGCATCTTTCAGGTGAAGGAGTGCATGCGCAAGCACGCGGCGGCGGGGAACGTCGTATTCTTTTCCAGCCACCTCATCGAGGTCGTCGAGCGCATCTGCGACCGCATCGCCATCATCCGGAAGGGGCAGATCCAATGCGTCGGCAGTGTGGAGGAGATAGAAAAGAACTCCACGCTCGAACAGTTCTATCTCGGCGTAATCGGGGGAGGGGAGGTCGCTCCCGTTCCCTATGAAAAACAGAGAGCGGAAAAGGCGAAAAAGACGAAGAGGGCGGAAAAGGCATGAGGGGACTCCGTAATTTCAGGATCCTCATCGGGATCCAAATGAAGAGCCTCATCGACCGCTCCTTCTTCAAAAACAAGCGAGCCGTCATCTTGAAGGCGGGGGTCGGCATCCTGCTCTTTGCGGCGGTGACGGCGGGGTTCTACGCGGTATTCAAGATTTCTTCCCTGCTCTCCGTGTTCTCCCTCGGGGCGGGGGTGCCGGAGACGGTCGTCGCCGTTCTCTTCACCGTTATCCAAATCATGGCGACGCTCTCCTGCATGATCGGATTGAGCCATGCCCTCTACCGCGGGGCGGATAACGTCATTCTGCTCGTTCTGCCCGTGCCGCAGAGCCTCGTGTTCCTCTCCAAACTCGCCGTGTACTACATCCGCGAGTTAAAGCGCGGGCTCCTGCTCGTCGTGCCGCTCTTCCTCTCGTATGGGATCGTCTGCGGTGCGGTCTGGTTCTACTATCCGTGGATGCTCTTCTGCTTCCTCTTCGTCACGATGCTCCCCGTGGCGGCGGGGGCGGTGCTCTCCATCCCCGCGCACTACGTCCCGCGCGTGCTCGGGCGGGTCCCCGTCCTCAAATATTTGCTCATCGCGGGCGCGGCGGCGGCACTCATCGGCGTGGCGTTTTGGATCGTGGGGCTTCTCCCCGCGAACATCAACCTGCTCGGCCAATGGGGCAGTATCACCCGCTCGGTGCGTGGTTTTCTTGCCAAGTTCTGCCAAATCTTCTACCCGTGGTATATGATGACGCGCATGATGGTGGGAAGCAGCCTCGCGCTCGCCCGCAATCCCGTGATGCCACAGGCGGCAACGGTGTTTTTCAGTGTGCTCGGTGTCGCCGCCGTGCTCGTCGGGCTTTCCTTCCTCACGGCGCACAAACTCTTCCTGCACATGACGGCGGAAGCCGGCGAGGCGACAACTTCCCGCCGCCGCGCCAAAAGAAACCGCGTTCACGCGCGGGCTACGAGCCCCTTCGCGGAGGACATTCTGCGCAGTGTAAGAAGCGGCAAGGCGGCGTGGCGGAGCGTGGTGGAATTCTGCGTGCCCGCCCTCGTGCTCTTTGCCCTTAACCGCGTGTATGCCGCGATGGATACCAGCCTCTCGGGGCAGTCGATGACGGCGGCATTCAACATTCTTGTGCTCCTCATCACCGTGCTCACCTCGAACACCTTCCTTGCGCACGCGTACAGCAGGGATGGGAACGCTCGCGACCTTCTCAAAACGCGCCCCGCCGATTTCCGCCTTCTGCTCTCGGCGCGGCTGCTTCTACGCGGCGTGCTCTCTACGCTCTCGGCGGTGGCGGCGGCCATTGTGTACGGCATCGTCTCGTCTGCGCCCGTGGGGCAGGCACTCGCGTTTGCGGGCATGGCGGTGTGCGTCAACCTCGCCCATGTGTTCTGGTGTGCCGAGATCGACATCATGCACCCCGAATCCAAGGAGGCGGGCGGCAACGAGGCCAAGGCGACCGCCATTGCCGTCGTCTTGTCGGTGCTCTTCACGGCGGGGTACTACCTCATCAGCGGCTCCACGGGTGCATTCTTGAAACTGTTCCTCATCTCTGCGGCATTCCTTGCGGTGCGCGTGTTCCTGTACTTCGAGCGTGCGCGGCTCTACTTCGGGGAGGTATGAGATGAAGAAGAGTTCGGTCATCATCGTTCTCATCACCTTTGTGCTGTCCGTCGTCCTCGTGGGCATCTTCGGCATGAAGATGATCTCCTATAACACCCGCATCTATATAAAGAGCATCACGCCTACGGAAGTGACCACCTCCGCCAACATCTCGGGGGTAAAACTCGGGAGCGGGCAGGAGGAGGGAGCCTACATCCTCGTTCTTCCCTATTTCGACGATCTCATCGTCCGCATCGACTACGAGATAGACCCCGCCGATGCGACGGAGGGTGCCGTGGAACTCACCGTCCCCGACACTGCCGATCAGGAGGTGGTGCGGCTCGACGGGCTCAACATTCACGCGCAAAAGACGGGGAGTGCCCGCCTTCACTACCGCGCCAAGGACGGCGGCGGTGCCGAGATCGACATCACGCTGTATCTTCTCGACCCGCAGGAATACTACGCATTGGCATAAAAAACACCTGTCGCAACAGCGGCGTTTAGATAGAACCGATACAAGAATAAAAATTTGGAGGGAACACAATGCAAAATTTCAAAGCGAGATGGCTCGCGTTGGTAACCGCGCTGATTCTCCTTAGCACCTTCGCGTTTACGGCATGCAACATGATGCAGCCGCAGACCGATGACCTTGGCGAACTGCGCGGCGTATTCATCGTGACGAGCGACCTCAAAACGACGTACGAAGTCGGCGATACGTTCGATTATTCCGCCGTCAAGCTCCGTGCCGTCTATGCAAACGGCGAAGAACAGCTCACGGCGGCGGATACGGAGAAGGGCGTTGCCCATAACGACATCGATATGACGACCGCGGGCACCAAGACCCTCACCGTCACCTATAAAGAGCAGGAGGCTTCCGTCGGCATCACCGTGCGCGAGAAACAGCAGGATGTCCTCAAAGGTTTGCAGTTCTCGGGCGGCAAGACCGCCTATCGGGTGGGCGATGTGATCGACTATCATGCCTTTGTCCTCACCGCGATCTTCTCCGTCGGCAACGATGTCACCCTCTACGGCGACTCCGAGGAGATCACGCGTAGCCCCGCTACCGTCTCCACCGCGCAGGAAGGCACGACCGATGTCACGTTCAGTTATACCGATGGCGGCGTGACGAAGTCTACCACCGTCAAAATCACCGTCACCGCCGCTCCTCCCGTGAGGACCCTCATCAGCATTGAAGCGCGGTCAACCGCCGCGGCTCGCACCGTCGAATACGGTGCATCGCTTGATGCTGCGTTCCTCGGTCAATTCACCATCGTTCGTCACTATTCCGACGGCACGAAGGACGAGACCCTCAAGGGCAATTCCGCGGGCGTTACCACCAACGTCGATTTGATCTCTACGTCCGTTGCGGGCGAGAAAAACCT
Source organism: uncultured Clostridia bacterium (assembly GCA_947581885.1). Lineage (GTDB taxonomy): Bacteria > Bacillota > Clostridia > Christensenellales > Borkfalkiaceae > Gallimonas. The sequence goes on along the minus strand of CANPWF010000033.1, from coordinate 2,289 downwards.
CACCTTCACCTATGATAACGTTTCGGTCACCGTTCCCATCACGGTGCTCGAACAGGTGCAGAAACAAAACCTGAATCGCTATGCCCTTCCTGCGTTCTATTCCAACGTTGCGGCGACCACAGACGACGCGGCGGGCACCAATAGTCAGAACCGCGATATTTTCATGAAGGGTTTTGAGACCTATAAGGTCGGCGACGACAACGCCTTCGAGTTCCAGCCCGATGCCACCACTTTGGTTTCCACAACGCAGGCTGTTCCCGTCACCGTGCGCACCACTTTTACCCTCAAAATGAAGGGGGCGAGCGGAAACTTTGAGTCCGTCGAGAACGTGGAAAACTATGTGACGACCAACCCGCTCCTCCCCAACTATTATGATTTCACGGAAGAAGCGGTGGGCAAGGTGTTCAAACTCACGATCACGCCCGATACGAATTACTACACGCTTGCAGGTGGGGGCGACTCGGAGATCGAGGCGACCATCGAGGTCGTCGACGGCTACAACGTCTACAACCAGATCGGTCTCTCCGTGTTCGATAACCTCAATCCCAAGCATTGGCAAGAGGTCAAGACGGCGGCGGGTACCCTCCGCTGGGACGATAAGCCTCTCGTTGACTACAACATCATCAAGACGGGCGACCCGAAGAATGCCCCCGTCAAGAATATTGTCCTCCACAGCAATATCACCATCGACCCCGATCAGCTCCCCGATAGTTACTTCTGGCAGGAGACGGATGCTCAGTATCAGACGGTCAGCAACATTTTGACGACGAACAATCTTCCCGATAAGGTGAAGAACAACCTCAAGGGCTCCCTCAAGGACGGTTTCAATGAAGGCCAATACTACAAATTTGACGACACCTCTTCGGGCGCTTTGGAAGAGGAGGCAAAGACGAGCGTCAATATGCAGAAGGGTGTCTACGTCTCCACGGGCACGGGCATCATGGGTAACTTCCACGAAATTACCTATAAAACGTCGGGCGCAAAGCACAGCCTCTACACCGTGTACGATGGCAAGACCTCTACGGGTTCCGCCTTCCCGCTCTCCCATTGGTCGCTCTTCAAATACGGCAAGGCTACGACCGCGGGCGTTGAAATTGTGAACGGCGGACATCCCACCGTCTCCGACCTGCGCATCTTGGGGCAGTCCCCCCGCGTCGCGGCAACCGACGGCGAGCCTGCCCACCTCATGGCGTTCAACACCTGCACCAAAGATGTCACGCTCAAAAACGCCATTGTCTCCCGCCTCTTCGTTGTCGTGCTCGGCGATCAGGTTTCTTCCACTTCCGGCGGCGACCCCGCCACCTCGACCTCTTCCGGCGTCAACGTCTCGGATAGTAAGTTCTACGATATCTACTCCAATATGTTCTATCTCTGGCGCGCGACGATCGATGTCAAGAACAGCATCATGGAGGATGCGGGCGGCCCCTTGTTCATCCTCTGCGACGGCAACAGAAAGGCGGGCGACAACGGCACTGCCGGTTCGATCATCGTCGATGAAGACTCCCGTCTCAAATCGGATGCGGCAGGCAACGAATCGTGGTACACGCTCAACAACGCAACCGCGATCTTCACGAAGTTGAAGGGCGAAGTGCTGAATTATATCCATAACGGCACGAAGCGCGAACCCATGCACAAAGGGGAGGGAGGCGTAGAACTCTATAATGTCATTGCGATCGTTGTCCCCGAACCTTCGAGCCTTCAAACAGCGGGCAACGATGAGAAGGATACGTACTATCCGAAGGGCACGATCAAGCGCGGCACGGCGGGCGCGTATACCGATGAATACGCGGTCGATTGGAAGTTCGCAGAGGGCGGTATCCTTTCAATGGCAGGTTTGAATCCCGATGTGATTTATGGATCAATAGCGCCCATCTTCATCTCCGGTACGGAAAAGGCGGCGTATGTCAATCAGAGCCTGGCAAAATATCTTTACGCTAACGAAGAAAATGTTGCAGCGAGCACTGCGACCAGTATCGACTTTGCGGGAAAAGGAACCGATTGGATGTTCGTTACCCTGCGCGCTGCCGAAAAAACGCCTCGCTTCGGCATTCTGTTCGGCGACGTAACGGAGTACGTTGCCTCGTAACAACATCGGTAGCGTAAAAAAGCAGTTGTATAAGGCAGATCTCCCGTTTTGCAACAACATCGATAGCGTAACAAAAGCAGTTGCATAAGGCTGATTGTCCGAATTACAACGAAGAGGCGTCTCCCGCCTCGTAACAACTTTCCCGCACCCCAATCTTATCCCCCGCCCCGTTTCGGGGAGGGGGACACAGGGGAGGGGGCTTG
>CANPWF010000032.1 GCA_947581885.1 uncultured Clostridia bacterium | reverse complement strand
GGTGACGACGGGATCGGTGAGAAGATCTTTCTCCTCCCCTACCTGTTCGCGGAGGACGCAGTACCTCGTCTTTTCGCCGAGGGTGAATTCCCAATCGCCGTTGCCCGTCGGGTCCTTGCAGGCGGCACCGCCCACCGACCAACCGTATGCGAACCAATAGCGGGTATAAAAACCCCAATCGGTCGTCGGGCGGTATTGGAAGCCGTTCGGATAGTACCCGCTGCTCGAATATCCCGTCATGATCCTGCCCAAATCTTCGACTTCGTCCCAGCTCATCGCGATGCGGTTGTTGAAGATCATCTGCTCCTTCGGCGTGCCGTCATCGTTGTATTCGGGGCGCGTCCACTCTTCCGTGTTGGCGGTGAAGTTCTCGCCGTCCGATGAGAAAGTGCCCTTGATATAGTTCTTATCGACGGAAGTGCCGTCCCAACGGTCGAACCCGCGGGCACGGACGTTGCCCTGAATGCCGTAGTCCGCTTTTGTCTTTCCGTAGTTATCGGGCGCACCCTCGTTGAACGCGTCGATATCCTCCGCGTCCACGCTGATGATCTTGATGCCCTGCTTCTTCATGGCGGTGGCGTTGTATCCGAGGAGTGCCGTGCTCATCGTCATGGGGAGAGCCAACAGGGGATCGTCCGCATTCACCGACATCTTGTCCCGATCGTAGCGATAGTGCTGCAACGTATTCGGCAATACGTCAAGCCCATCGGAGTCCCGTTCGAGATAGGGCGTAAGGTTTTCGAGAACGCCGTTCTTGCCGAACTGCATCATGAGCCTGACGTTCTGCGGGCCGACCGTGAAGATGTCGGGTCCGTTCACGCCCGCCGAGAGCTGCCTGTTCAACAGGTCGTTGAAACTCCCCGACGGCTTGTTCTGATAGAGAATGTAGATATTATCGGTATTATTTTGGTTGTACCAATCGATCGCGTTCTTGACGGTGACCGCCGTCTCCATCGCGCTCGAAGTCCAATACTCGACGATCGTCTTGCCTTTCATCAACGGATCTTTGGGCTGACATGCCGCAAAAAACGGGGTACAGGCAAGGAGCGTGGCGCACACCGCGGCGATCCGAGCTTTCAATTTGTTCATTTTTTATCTCCTTTGAAATAGGTATAATTTTCCTAATTGTAAATTTTGCACATTTATTATATAAAATTCACCATTTTTTCGATAGTAAAAAATGAAAATAGAATTAGCATTTTCAGCAATAATTTTGTACAGGTCGAGCGAGGACGTGTGAACTTTTCGAACGGGATTTTCAGCCGAAAAATCACAGAAAATCGCCCGCTTCCGAGGAAACGGGCGGAGCCTTCCTTTTATGAACGATCTACTTCTTCCCCAAAATTTCAACATGCAGGATCCCGACGGGAACTTTGCCGTTGACGCTCCATACGACGATGCGCACAAACCGTGCGGAGACGGGTTCGGGGAAGCGGTCGGGCGAGAGCGTCTGCCCCGAGGCGTGTCCGCGGCATTGCATCGTCCAATCCTTGCCGTCGAGGGAAGTTTCAACGTCGTAATCGTACCACATCCCGTCTTTCTCCCAAAGCACGGATACGCCGTTCAAGGAGAACGTTTCCCCCAAATCGCACTGCCACCACTGCGGAAGAGAACGATCCGCCGCGACCCACGGCTCCATCACTTCGCCCCTTTTATTGGCGTTCTCCGCAGAATGCCCTTCCGCGCAGGACGACGCGCTCGCGGGTCTGTTTGCCCCCACGTCGAGGCGGGCGAGTTCCTTCCCCCTCTCCGATTCGAGGACGGAGAAGAGCTCCTGCCGATCCACTTCATACTTTATCCTCTTGACGGGGCGGAGGGCTTTGGAGGGAAGATACCGTTTACAATCGGGCACCGTTTTGAGCGTGATCGTCGCCGTCTCCAACGCGGGAGAAGAGGCGGTGAGAACAACATTCCCCGCGCGGGTGCCCGCGCGGAGCAGCACGCCCCCGATCCCCGCTTCGGCGCGGGCGGGGTTCGCATGCACCCACTCCTCTTTTTCGCCGACGATCGAAGCGTCCCCCTTCACGGAGAACTTGATCTCGGGCTCCGAATCGGGTACGACGGTGCCGTTTTCATCCACGACAAAGGCATGCACCATCAGAAGGTCGCTTCCGTCTGCCGTCCACCCTTCCTCCCCCGCCCACATCGGCTTCAAGAGGAGTTTTTTCGGCGTTTGCGGGGTTTTTACTGTATGCTCTGCGACGACCTTCCCGCCGACGAGGGCTTCCGCACGCAGCGTACCGCTCTCCCACGGGACATTCCCGAACAGGACGGGCGGGTGGATATTTTTCTCTCCTCCCGCCTCTTTCTCGGCGACAAGTTTCCCGTTGAGATACAGCCTCACCCGTTCGGCGTTGGTGTACACTTCCACGTCGCGCGGGGAATCTTCCGTCCACTCGTTCGCGATAAAACAGCGTGCGCCGCCCTCTCCGATCTCCTGCTGGGCGGCAAAGAGATGAGCAAAATATTTGGGCAAGCGGAGGAAATCGAAGAGCCCCACCGCCCCCTCGTTCGTCTCGTAGCCTCGGTTATGGTCCATCCCCGCCCAAAGGCAGGCACCCGAAAGGAGCGGGTTTTTTCTCTGATAAACATACGCCTCGAACCGCTCGCGGGCGGAACGCAAATTGGCGCGTTCGCCGCCCGGATAGAAGCCCGTGTTCGCGCCGCGGCGGACCCGCCGCATCGTCCGCATGGGACCGAATTGTTCCATGTAACTGTCGCCGTATTCCCGTACGAAGATCGGCTTCCCGTTGAAGGATCCCGTCTGATAGATAACGGGATATTCGCTCGCGAGGGGGGCGTAATGATCGCAGCCGCACCAAGCGTCCGCATCGCCGCACTCCTCTTTTACAGCGTGTAATTGATTCTGCGCGAAATAGGCGGGATAGTCCGTCTCGTTGAGGATGGGCTCCCATAAAAGTGCGCTCGGGTGGTTGCGGTGCCAACGGATCATGCGGCGGGTGTTCTCTTCCGTCGCCCTATCGAAGATGACGCTGTCGGGGTGAATTTGCCAACCGGGGGTGGGGATCACGCAGAAGATGCCGAGCTCATCGCAGGCGGAAACAAACGTCGTATCGGGCGGATAGTGCGCCGTGCGGATGACGTTGATCCCCGCCTCTTTCAAAAGGCGCAAGTCGCGCCGCTGTAAAGAATCGGGCAGCGCGAATCCGATGTAAGCGTATTCCTGATGGCGGTTGGCTCCATGCAAGAAGAACTTCTCCCCGTTCAGGTAGAACCCGTCCGCACGGAACTCCGTCTTGCGGATCCCGATGCGATCGGTGTATACGTCCGTGCACTTCCCGCCCCGATACAGCTCCGCCGTCAACGTATACAATGCGGGGTGCGCGGGGTGCCAAAGGCGGGGACTCTCCACGGTGAATTCGCAGGTGTGATCGGCTTCCCCGCCCGCCTTCACGGGAATTTCGCCGCTCTCATAGACGGGCTTTCCGTCGAGAAGGAGCCGAAGTTTGGTCCGCGCACCCTTGTTCGAATGATTGAGCCAATTCGCCGTTACGCGGACAACAGCCCTTTCCTTCGTCACCTCGGGATAGCGGACATACAGCCCTCCCGACGCGGGTTTCCCCTCGTGCACCGCGCTCGTGAAGCGCACCTTCTCGGCAATATGGAACCAAGCGTTGCGGTACAGCCCGCCGAAATAGCAGAAGTCGAGTGCACCCTGCGGTTTCCCGGGCGGTACGTCCTTCATATCGGTGTTATCGAGCATCAATACGAGAAGGTGTTCCCCCGCCGAAAGCCCCGTCATATCGAAGGCGACGGGCAAGAACCCGCCCAACTTCGTCGCGAGCGGCTTCCCGTCCAACCATGCGTCCACCCGCTGCATGGCTCCTTCCAATTCGAAGAGCAGGTCGCAATTTTTCCACGAATTTTCGACTTTGAAAACCTTTCTGTACCAGCAAATACCTTGATAGTTTCGCCCGCCCGAACACATCAACGCCTCTTCGCGGACGGTATGCGGAAGGTGCACCGTCTCCCAATCCGCGTCCGAATAGTGAACGTCGTACGGACGAAGCCCCTTGGCATGCGGATTGGAAGGATCCTCGATCCGCCCGAGCGGCGGCATCCCGCGGTAGAATTTCCAATTTTTATTTGCCGATAATTTTGACCTTCTCATCTTGTTTCCTCATTGCCCCTTTCAGCTTTCAGCGCGGGAGCGGCAAAACGAGCCCATGCGGCGGCACAGGCTCGTAGGTTTTTTCATGTTCAATGGCGTTTCTTGAAGGCGACCGCGGCTGCCGCAACGGCGAGAAGGGCAGCCCCCGCACATACCGTGCTTCCGCATCCCCTTTTCTCTTCCGCCGCCCCGCCGTTTCCGCCGTCCGCTTCGTCTCCGCTTCCGATCTTCCGCGCCGAAACGCGCACGGTGCCGTCCGCACGGTTGCCCGTGAGTTCGTACCGCTCCGTCTCCGCATTGTAGTGAAGCGCGTCGGCACGGAACGCCGCGTTGCCGATGAATTCGACGGCGACGATCTCATATCCCGACTTCGGCGTTACCGCCACGGAGAGAAGCCCCTCTTCCAACATGCTTTCCGCACCCTCGACGGAGACCATCGCCTCGTCGAACTCGTAGCCGATCGTGAGCGTGCGGAGCTTTGTAAACTCCACAGTGACGCGAAGTTTTTCTCCCGCTTCGGGAAGATCGACGGTGAGCTTCCCGTTCTCCACCCGATCCGTCACGGGCTTGCCGCCTACAAGGACCTTGGAAAGACGGCTGTCTTCCCCGCTCGAAAGGGTGAACTCGACCGTCGTCTCGCCGATCTCATAGTCCACACTGCCGCTGCCCGTCCCCGACTTCGTGATGCGAACGGGATCTTTGGGGAACGCCGCTTCGTACAATTTGTCCCCCGCGCGATTGCCGAGCGTGTGCATATCTTCCCCCGACCAGTGGTATTGATCGGTGCCGATGACGTTGCCCTGCTCGCCGCGAATGGGAAGGTCGCTTGTATCGACCGTGTAGACTTCATCCACTTCGCTTGCGACCTGCCGTTGCATCTGAACGAAAGCCTGTGTGAGCGGCAAGTTATCGAGCGAACCGAATGTGAGCGCGACTTCCCCCATGATGAAGGGCATTGCGGAAAGGTCATCTTTCGCAATCGCGGAAAGATCTTCGCGAATGTCGGAAATAAGGACCTTGATGAGTCGTTTGTACAATACGGGTTCGGCGATGTCCGCTTCCCCCTGCATCCAGAACATCCCGCGGACCTTGGGCGCGTAGCCGCTATTTTTGAGCGCAGTATAGACCTTTTCGAAATTGCTTACAAAATTATCATACTGTACGCCCGTGGGAGTGCCCTCGCTCCTTCCGCCCTCCGAACGGGGAAACCAATTGCCGTAGGTTCCGCTCTCGCCGTCCAAACGGTTATTAAGCGACGAGCCGCCCGCCGCGGATTTGAAGATGAACGCCTTATGATCCTCCGAATAGTTTCCGTTGATGGTTTCGGCAATGCCGAATTCGGGACCGATATAGCCCGACTGCCTTCCATATCCGACCGTGACGGAATCCTTGAAATCATTCAATTCCAACCACGAATAGGCGGCATCACCCGCGAGGGTGCGGTTGACTTCGCCGCCGTACATCACATTGGAAAATTCACCGCTGATGCCCGTCGCCGTGGAATACCCCGCGGCGTTCGACTGCCCCGCGATGAGATACATATCGATGGGAACGGGTTCCGCCGCCGATGCCACGGTGCCGATCGCCCCCGCCCCCGTGAGAGAAAGTACCATCGCCGCACCGAGTGCCGCCGCGAAAAATTTCTTTTTCATGAATTCTCCTTTTTCGTTTATCACGGAAAATGAAAAATACAGGATGAACTTTTCATCTGTATTTGTTTCCATATTACAAATTATACTCCATTCTGTTCGAAAGGATAGGAAAAAATCACTTGAAAAATAGCACAATCGCGCGTTTTTTTCACAGGGTTTTCTTCTGTCGGAATCGCACCATTCACATCTTAATTTCAATGAAGAAAATATTTTTGAAAAAATTTCCGAATTTTGCAGGAGATTCGGCGTTTCCCTGCAAATATTACGATAGAACGCCGAAGCAAAGGGGTGTATGATGAATTACAAAAAATGTCCTGAATGCGGATTGAAGTACATATCCGAAACCGAGGAGCTCTGTTCGGCTTGCAGAAGGGTGCGGGAAATCGGTTCTTCTCACCTCGTGCGCGGCAGAGAATGCGGCACAAACAGCAGAAATGTTTACGAGGATCATGCCGCCCGCTACGGGTGGGACAAGTGGCTGGCAAACCAATTCGGCAGATTGGGACTTCCGCTTTACGCCCCAAGAGCCACCCCCGAAAAATTCAGCGTTTGGATGATCGCACACAGTAATTGGTTTGGTGACAAAGGCGGACAATGGCGGAATACAATCTCTCCCGATGAAAATACGATCGAGGAAATTTGGGACGATCCCCTCTCCGCGCGAGCATCGGACTTCACTACCCGCGTCACCTTTGCGAGAAATCTCAATAGGCAATATGAATTTCTCGGCGTGTACGCCCCCGACCGCGAAGTAAAGCGAATAATCGAGGAAGGGCAGCTCCGCGGTGTCATCACCTATCGTTGCATTTCCAAAAGATATCCCATCAAAACTGATTAAAGGGGCATCCGATTAACATTATAAATTTTATATTCGTTTTAGGTTATCGCCGCCTCACCACCAAAACGGCACCCGTACGGATGCCGTTTTGGCTATAAGAGCGTTGAGTACGTCTTTTTCTCGTTTGGAACTTCTTAAAAGATCGCTATTGACAATTTGTCGATCTTCTTCGACTTTTCTTATGCCTAAACTTTGGCACAAGTCGGGGATTTTTATACTTTGCGAGCCGCCCCCGCTCCGAATTCGGAAATGATCAAAAATGCATTTGTCAACGGAATACAGACCATCCCCATTAGAGTTAAGGAGGTGTGCGATACAGGTGTCCCCTCTTTTGTCGACCGTTTTCCCATGAGGATTCCGAACGTTCCTTTCAAAAAACAAATGATAATTCCGTGCAAATTGCTTGATATCCGAGAAGAAAAGTAGTATAGTAATTTTCGATTTTTGTCCGTTTCGGCATGGACGGGACCTTGCGGGAGGTCGCAGGTGGCGTTGTACTATGTGATGGCACTCGGCGCGTCGGTGTGCTATTCGCTCCAATTCGTCTGCATGAAGTTCTATCAGCGGCACGTGAAGAACAACCTCTTCACGTCTCTCGTGTTCGGTGCCGTCGTCATGGCGATCAGCGGGATCGTCATTCTCATCCTCAACGCGGTACTTCGCCGCGCTCTCTATTTGACGTTTACCCCCTTCACCCTCATCGTCGCCGCGGGGCTCGCGCTCGTCACCGTGCTCAGCACCGTCGTCGGCATCGCCGTCATGAAGAAGGGGAAACTCTCCGTTTACAGCAACTTCACGATGTTGGGCGGGATGGCACTTCCGTTCGTGTTCGGGCTCGCCTTCATGGGGGAAAAGATGACCGTGTGGAAGGTGGTCGGGATGGCGGTGATGGCCCTCTCGCTCTTCCTCGCCATGCGCGACGGAAAGGGAGAAGAGCAGGTGAAAGGGACCGTCCTTTTCTACCTTCTGTGCTTCGCGCAATTCACGCTCAACGGCTCCGCGAGCATCTTCTCCGCCGTACAGGCAAACGCAGAGACGGTTTTCGGACAGGAAGTCACCGACGTTTTCGACTTCGTCATTTGGTCGAGGATCTTCACCGTGGGCATCTCCGCCGTCATGTTCGGCATTGCGGCGGGCGCGATGCACTCGCAGAAGGAGGAACTGCTCGCCGTGAAGGAGGTGTTCGGAAAGAAAGCGACCCTCCCCTTGATCGGGTACGCGATCGTTTCCCTCGCGGGGCTCCTTCTCGCCATGAGCTGCATGGGCGAAGGAAGGCTCGACGCGTCCAGCCTCTACCCCATCACGACGGGCGGGACCATCGTCCTCTCCGCCGTATTCGGACGCATTCTTTTCAAGGAGAAGATCACCCCGTATATGGCGGTGTGCCTCCTCCTCACCGTCGCCGCCTCCGTCGCCTTCATGTTCTGATTTTCGCATAATGGGGTAGGAAAAACACATGAAAGATACGCCAAGAAACAAAAAGCAACCTCTACCCTGCATTCCTTTTTAGAATTCGCATGGTCCTCTCCGATAAAGTTTCTTGACGGTTCAGGTTTGTTGAACACAGGTCTGTTCCGGCCTCATTTCGGTCATCGGGTCAGAAAAGGCGAAGCCGTTTCCGTTGGGAGACTGCCTTGCTTTTATCATATCCTTTTAGCGAAAATGATCGAATGCGATAATCTTATCTATGTTAATTTTGGGAATAAAAGTAAGCTAACTTCTATCGACCATCAGGCATTCCTGGCTTGCTCAAAGCTTGAAAGTATAATTATACCCAAGAGAGTGACCTCAATAGGCGCATGGGCGTTCTTAAAGTGCGAAAACCTCAAAATCATATCTATACCCGATAGCGTAACTTCGATTGGGGGTTCTGCGTTTTCGAATTGTACAAGTCTCAAAGATATTTTCTATAAAGGCACAAAACGGCAGTGGAAGTCAATAGATAAAGGCGAAGGTTGGGATGACGGTATGCCCGATTATACAATTCACTGCGCAGACGGGGATTTGAAGAAAGGCGAGTAGACCGATTAAACAAACGTAAGCGTAAATGATTCAATGTATACAGGGGGGCTCAACCGTGGAAGGAGTGGCATTTGTGCCGCTCCTTTCACTTTGTTGAAGGGGAATATGCGGAACACCCCGCCCTGAACGCCCCTCGGCTCCCCCCTCACCTCATTTCGAGCGGAGCGAAGCAGAGTCGAGAAATCTCGCAAAGCTCCCAACGCGCATGTACGTCCGTAATGGGGCGAGATTCTTCACTGCGTTCAGGATGAGGTGCAGGTGCCATACACCCCAACCCCTTTCGCTCCCCCTTGGCTCCCCCGTCGGGGGAGCTGTCACGGCTGCCCTTGGGGCGTGACTGAGGGGGTGTGTTCTCCCGCCCCACGTCCATGTTTCGACTTCGCTCAACATGACGTGGGGCGGCGCACGTCATCCTGCCCGGCCGAAGGGCGCACGAGCCGCAGGCGAAGTAACGGAGCGCGAGCGCAGTTGAAGGACGGACGTGCGCCCGAGTGCACGATCGCCCCCCCTCACGGTGCCAAACGGTAGCCGTCGCCGAAGAGGTCGGCTTGCAAATAGGTCTCGGGGACCTTGCCGACGATCACGCTCTCGCAGATCAGCACCTCGGTGAGTGAGGCAAAATTGCTCGTTCCCGATGGCATCACGATGGAGATATCGGCGACGACTTCCAAATAGATGGAATGTTTGGTCTGGTTGATGCCTTCCTGCTCGAACTCGGAAACGAAGCGGCACTCCACGTTGGAGATGGGGATGATCTTCACCCGAAAGCGCGGTCCGAAGCCTGCCCAAGCCTCGATGCCCGTCAACGCCCCGAGGGGCACTTCCACCCCGCCCTCGCTCATGCGCTGTAAATTCTGTTGCGACATGTACGCCGCGTCTCTCGCGATGCGGTTGATCTGGAAGGAATTGGACGTGATCCCGAGGATATTCCCCTCCCCGTCCCGCTCGATCGTAACGAGATCTTCGTAGCGAACGCCGTCGTCGAGGGTATCGTAGATCGCGTCGTTGACGGCGACCGTCGTCACCGAGCGCATGCTCGCTTCGGCGATCGATTTCAACACCCCCGTGATGTTCACATGTGCGAGCACGACGAGCCCGATGAGAAGGAGCGCGACGAGCGTCACCGCCACACGCCGCCTGATTTTTCTTGCGTCGGAAGAGAGTTTCACGCTCTATTGTATGAGCCTTTGTCTTTCCCTATTTTTCTCTACTCCATTTTCGTACAAAATAGTGCAAAATGCTTTCCCAAATCCGAATGGATGTGCTATAATGCAGGCATGAGTTACCTTTCTTTGGAACATGTGAGCAAGGAATACCGTACGGGTCCCATCACGATCGAAGCCCTCAAAGACGTGAGTTTCACCCTCGAGAACGGGGAATTTGCCGTGGTGCTCGGTTCGAGCGGGGCGGGCAAGACCACCCTTTTGAATTTGCTCGGCGGAATGGACAGCGCGACGGCGGGCAGGATCGTGCTCGACGGCAACGAGATCACCGCGCTCTCCCGCAAAAAACTCACCGAATATCGCCGCTTTGACGTGGGATTCGTCTTTCAGTTCTACAATCTCATGCCCAATCTCACCGCGCTCGAAAACGTCGAGATCGCGACGGAGATCTGCAAGAACGCCCTCGATCCCAAGACGGTACTCGAAGAAGTGGGGCTTTCCGACCGTCTTTCCAACTTCCCCGCCCGCCTTTCGGGGGGAGAACAGCAGCGCGTCTCCATCGCCCGCGCCATCGCGAAGAACCCCAAACTGCTTCTTTGCGACGAACCGACGGGCGCACTCGATTTCGAGACGGGAAAGATGATCTTAAAGCTCTTGAAAGACATCACCGAGAAGCAGAAAAAGCCCGTCATCGTCGTCACGCACAACGCCGCTCTCAAACAGATGGCGGATAAGATCATCCATATCAAGAGCGGACGGATCGAGAACATCGAATTCAACGAACATCCCCTTTCCGTCGAGGAGATCGAATGGTAAAAACCTACCTCAAAACGCTGGTGCGCACCTTCACGCACCACATCACCCGCCTCGTTTCCATCGCGCTCATGGTGCTCGTGAGTGTGGGCTTTACGGCGGGCGTGCTCATGGCAACGGAGAAGATGGCGAACTCCCTTTCGGAGTACTATTCCTCCGCGAACGTGAGCGATTTCATCGTGCGGACGGACAGTGAAATCGACGAGGAAAAAATCGAAAAGGTAAAGGAACTTTTCGGGGAAGAGAACGTCGCCCGCGGCGGGATCTTGGAACTCGAAAACGGCACCCTGCATGCGGAAAATGGCAATATGGGGGTGGATTTTCTTCTTGAAAATGCGACGGAAGGCATCACACGCGTCTATGTAAAAGAGGAAAATAATCAGAACAAAACGAAAGCCCTGAATTCTTTTTCGATTCCAGAGGAGAGCTCTTCGCACCCCGTCTCCTTCGAGCATGTAAACAAGGATTTGAAGGGCTTCGAACTCGGCAAGGAGATGAACTTCTCCCTCACCGCCCAAACGCCCTTCGGCGAAATGACGCTCGGAAAACTTACCCTCCTTCCCGCCGAAGAGGTCGTCTGTCCCCTTCACTTTGCGGAGTACGACGACCCGAGCATGAAAGAGCTCGAAGAGGACGAATATCAAGTCCTCGAAAATATCGTCTATATTACTGTCGATGACGGGCACCCCCTCCCCTCTCTCCCGATGAACATGGGCCCGATGGTGCCGATGAACGAGCTGTATATTTCCTCGCAAAATCTCAAAAAGCACGCGCTCTTCTCCCCCGCCTACGATTCCGAACTGAAAAAGGAAACATCAATGCTCGAAGAGATCTTCCGCGAGGAGATCGACGCGGAGACGGCGGGCGTTCTTACCCTTCGCGAGAACTTCTCCTTCGCCTCTTGGGAAGAGTACGAGGGGAAAATTCGGGATATCGGATACGTGCTCGCCGTCGTTTTCCTGCTCGTGACCCTCCTCGTCGTCCTCTCGACGATGACGAGGCTTCTCGAAGAGGAACGCGGACAGATCGCCTGCCTGCAAACGCTCGGCTATTCACCCATTATGATGCTCTCCAAGTACCTGCTGTTCGCCCTCGTGGGAACGGTCATCGGCGGGGTCGGTGCCCTGTTTGCGGGGGAAGGGCTCTCGTATATCATCTTCATCAACTTCAAGTGGAACTACTATCTTCCCGCCTATTCGCACGCGCCCGCGCCCCTGTTCTTCATTCTGACTGCCGCGTTGATCCTCGCCTCCACCCTCGCCGCGACGGGCATCGCGGGGTGGAAGATGACGCGCACCCGGCCCGCCGTCCTCCTTCGACCCAAAACGCCCCGCGCGGGGAAAAAGGTCATCTTGGAGCGCATTCCCATCCTTTGGAACCGCTTCTCCTTCAAGTATAAATCGACGCTCCGCAACGTCCTTCGCTATCGGACGAGATTTTGGATGACGGTCATCGCCGTGATGGCTTCCACCGCCCTCGTCCTCGCGGGGCTCGCCGTGCTCGACGCTTGCCTCTTTCAGGACATCGGAACGGGAGCGATGATCGCCGTCGCCGTCATCGTGCTCGTGTTCGCCGCGCTTTTGAACGCCGTCGTCATCTATACGCTCACGAATATCAACATCAGCGAACGGGTGCGCGAACTCGCCACCCTCATGGTGCTCGGCTATCAGGATAACGAGGTGACGGGGTATATTTATCGGGAAATTTACATCACGAGCGCGGTGGGAATTTTGCTCGGCGTGCCCTTCGGAGCACTACTTTGTCTGTTTGTTTTCAGCGTGATGGGGTTCGGCTCCCTCCCCGCGATGGGGTGGTACACTTGGATCGTCGCCCCTATTCTATCCCTTCTCTTCACCTTCCTTGTGACGTTGATGCTCCGCGGCAAGATCGTGAAGATCAACATGAACGACTCCTTAAAGGCAATCGAATAACGCGGTTTGGGTTCTCTTTTGGAGAACATTGTGGAGAACATTGCCCGAACTTTCGCTCCCTCTCTCGGCTCCCCCCGTTCCCCCCTCATTTCGAGCGCAGTCGAGAAATCTCGCAATACTCCCAACAGACATGTACGTCCATACTCTCCCCTCATTTCGAGCGCAGTCGAGAAATCTCGCACGGCACCCAACACACATGCAAGTATGAAATTGGGCGAGATCCTTCGACTCCGCTTCGCTCCGCTACTTCGCCTTGCGGCTCGTGCGCCCTTCGGTCGGACAGGA